>NZ_JSYF01000032.1:0-10362 GCF_054824225.1 Pontibacter sp. HJ8 | reverse complement strand
GCTCCTCCCCATGAGCTGCCGTTTTGTTTGGCCCTCTCCTGCCCAACGCGCCAACTGGAAAAGATGTTTGGCTACCGCTAACTGCCTTTTCTACTTTACTACATTTTTTGCCAGGAACAATCGGCAACTAACCATTCCGCATTCCAACCATTTTGATTACTTTTACGATCACAACCGTGCACCCCCATGATATTAACAGATAAGCAGATTTTAGCGGAGATTGAGAAAGGAACCATCCTGATCGAGCCATTCAAGCGCTCAGGCCTGGGAACAAACTCCTATGACGTACACCTGGGCCGTTACCTGGCTACTTATAGAGACGAGGTACTCGATGCCCGCCTCCACAATGAAATTGATGTGTTTGATATACCGGAAGAAGGCATTGTACTGCGCCCGGACACGCTATACCTGGGTGTGACGCTAGAATACACCGAAACCCATGCCCACGTGCCTTTCCTGGAGGGTAAGTCCAGTGTCGGGAGACTGGGCATCGATATACATGCTACTGCCGGCAAGGGCGATGTAGGCTTCTGCAACACCTGGACCCTGGAAATATCGGTGACGCAGCCTGTACGGGTATACCACGGCATGCCGATCGGCCAGCTGATCTATTTTGAAGTGTCAGGAGGTATAGAAAACTACTATAACCTGAAAGAAAATGCCAAGTATAACCACCGCACAATGAAGCCGGTAGAGTCCATGATGTGGAAGAATAATTGGTAATAAAATTGTACTCAAAAACGTTAAAAAGCCGGCCAGAATCCCTGTCCGGCTTTCTTTTTGGCACCATTTATGCACTCTATCACGTATACATAATAATAGAGGTGCGAAGGAATTATTTAGGAAGCGACGGGGTTTAGTTAAAGAATCCGCACCAGTACAGGAACGTTAAGAGAAAGTATAACAGCTAAAGAAATAAAACCATGAAGAATTTACTGTGTTTCTTGTTTATGACCTTCGGAGTAGCTTGCAGTGTATCAGCAAACAGCAATCCGAAAGCATCCAAGACGAAAACTTCTGAGACGAAAAATAAATCAGCCGTTACATCCAAAAAGACTGCACTGGTTGAGCAGCGGGCTAATAATCTGTCAGATCAAATGATCCGCGAGCTTCGCTTGAACAACTACCAGGCAAGTAAGGTAAGAGCTATCAATATGGACGTGGCAGCTCAGATCACAGAAATTGAGCAGAGATTTACCGGCGATCAGAATATGATCGATAACGAGTGCAAAGCCATACTGGCGACTCGTGACCAGGAATTGGAAGATGTTCTGAGCACTATTCAGTACAATGACTACTTCGGTCACCGTAAAGTATATTCTAAGAAAGACAAAGAGTTTGTAGCCAGCCTGTCTGAGCAAGGTGCTGAGAAGGTAGCCACATCAGCTGGTGAGGCGGTTCAGGGAGCTACAGCAGGTAATGCTTCTGCAGAAGCTGCCACTTCTACTGTAAACTAAGACTGCATACGCAGCACACCATACCTAACACAACAAAAGCCGCCCATTCAGGCGGCTTTTGTTGTGTTAGGATGTTTAGTTATTTTCTTTCTTTCGTTCCTCTTCTACGTGGCTCATCAGCTCCTCGCACAGGGCCCGCATCTTATCCGCCATTACCTTGTCGCTGGTAGCAGTTGCTATACTTTGCGCCATAGCCCCGATCGTGTCGATATAAAAGTATTTCATCTCGTCGATTGGCATTTCCTTTGTCCAAAGGTCGATTTTCATGGTGCCGGCCTCATCGCGGTCCCACAAAGAGATGTTGATGGCCTTGGCGAAATGGATCTTATCCCCGGCATCGGTAGCGCGCCAGCTGATGGCTTCGGGTACACGTTGCTCGTCTAATGCTATACTGAAGTATATTTCTGACTTCTTCATTTTCGTTTAAATTAAACTTTGTGCTATATATATCTCGTACTATGCTTTAACAATTTATAACAAGTACAAAGTTACGCGATGCGCTACGGAATAAAAACCTTCTTTTTTCTTTTTACCCTGACCTTCCTTTCGGGATGTGCCAGCTTGACTTCTTCCATCACAAGGAAACCGAAACCCTATACGGTGGCCTTTTACAACACAGAGAGCCTGTATGATACGGTCAACGACCCCAAAGTAGACGATGAGGGCTTTACGCCCACTGGGTTAATGAAATGGGACGAAAGCCGCTATAAGACCAAGATCAAAAATGTGGCAACTGTCATTGCAGGCATAGGCGGCAAAGACGGTCCTGCCATACTGGGCCTGAGCGAAGTGGAAAACCGCCGGGTGCTCGACGACCTGGTCAACTCACCGGAGTTGCGTAAACGCCGTTACAGCATCATCCACTACGATTCTCCCGATCCGGAAGGTATGGATGTGGCCCTGCTTTATAATCCCAGGGTATTTAAACCTACTGCACAAAAGAGCCTGCCGGTCCGTTTTCCTGAACGCAATTTTGCTTCCAGGGACATTTTGCAGGTGAAAGGCAATCTGTTGGGTGAGCCGGTCACCATCTATGTGAACCACTGGCCGGAAGATAAGGGCAGTACCAGCCTGGGCGACAGCCGCCGGAGAGCGGCAGCTGCCGAGTTGCGCAGACAGATTGATGCGCAGCGCAAAGCAGATAAGAACGTCCGGATCATGGTACTGGGAGATTTTGCAGAGGAACCCAGATCGACTGTAATGGAGCAGGTACTGAGGGCAACAGGACGGCCTGATCCTGCTTTTCAGGACGAGCTCTACAATACGTTCTACATCTGGTATGTGCAGGGCCGTGGCAGCGTCCATACCCGCAATGACAACAAGATGCTGGACCAGGTGCTTCTTTCCAAGTCCTTCCTGGGCGGTGAAGGACTGCAGTTTGTAAGAGGCTCGGCCACCATTCACGCGCCTGAATTTGCCAAGTTCACATTCGGCAAGTACAAGGACACACCCCGCCGCACCTTCTCCGGCAGCCTCTACCTGGGAGGCTACAGCGACCATTTCCCAGTATACATCAAGCTGCAACAGATCAAATAAGCGGATAGGTATAAAAACAGAAAGGCGAACCAAATGGTCCGCCTTTCTGCATTAGGAGAAATTATATCCTTATACGTAATTATTCAGCATCACAGGCATTACCAGCATCAGAACATTTTCATTGTCTTCGTTGGCAAGCGGCATAAGCAGTCCCGCACGGTTCGGCGTAGAAAGCTCAAAGGTGATCTCGTCTGAATCAATGTTGTTGAGCATCTCGATCAGGAACTTGGCATTGAAGCCGATTTCCATGTCCTCGCCATCGTACTGGCAGGTCAGGCGCTCATTTGCTTCGTTAGAGAAGTCCAGATCTTCGGCAGACACCTGCATCTCAGAGCCGGACAGTTTCAGGCGGATCTGGTGCGTGGTCTTGTTGGAGTAGATGGAAATACGTCTTACAGAGCTCAGCAGGGAGGCACGGTCAATGACCAGCTTGTTCGGGTTCTGGGTCGGGATCACGTTCTCATAATCCGGATAGCGCTCGTCTATCAGGCGGCAGATCATCCGGATGTTGTCGAAGCTGAAGAAAGCGTTGGACTGGTTGAACTCCATACGAACTGCCGTTGCCTCGGATGGCAACGTGGACTTCAGCAAGGTGAAGGCCTTACGTGGAATGATCAGGGAAGCTTCTTGGCTGGTGTTGATGTCGGTGCGACGGAAACGCAGCAAACGGTGCCCATCGGTGGCTACAAACGTTACGTTGTCGGCACGCAACTGTACAAAGATACCTGTCATGGCCGGACGCAGCTCATCGTTGCTTACTGCAAAGATGGTTTTGGTGATCGCCCTGCCCAGCACGTTGGAAGGAATCTCGATGGCATTGCCACCTTTCACTACCGGTACACGCGGAAAATCAGTTGCATTCTCGCCTGACAGCTTGTAACGGCCATTGGCAGAACTGATCTCGATGGTGTAGGTCTCTTCGTCGATGGTAAAGGTTACCGGCTGATCCGGCAGGTTCTTCAACGTCTCCAGCAGGATCTTGGCAGGCGCAGCAATACGCCCGCTCTCCTTTGCCTCTACCTGCAGCTCGGTGATCATGGAAGTTTCCAGGTCACTGGCTGTGATGGTCAGGGTGCTGTCGTTGATTTCGAACAGGAAGTTTTCGAGGATAGGCACCACCGGGTTGTTGGTTACTACGCCGTTTATGCTGGATAACTGCTTCAAAAGAGCAGATGAAGAGACGATAAATTTCATTATGTATAGCTATAATGTTATTTGAACAAAGTTATAAATATTTCGCATTTATACTATCGGCCGACCGGCAGCTTTTTCACAATTTCTTAATATAAAGAGTCTATATTAAAAGCGCTCATACCTGCGCTTACGCAGATAGTAACGGCTTATCCCAAACAAAGCCAGCAAAAGGATCGGCGCCACCAGGTTCAGCAGCTGCCAGTAGGTACGTTCTTCCTTCACCCGCACCTTATCCAGCGGCCTGAGCTGTATTTCCTTACTCCTTACGTTGATCAGGCCTTCGGAGTCGAGAAGGTAATGGATCGTGTTCATGGCCAGCTCCTTGTTGGCAAACTTCACGTTGTTATACCTGTCAAAGCCCAGTTCATACGCCTGCCCGGTACGTGGGTTCACCTCGTTGCGCACCAGGTCCCCGTCCGAAAACACGGCTATTTTGGAGGGCACGCCTGTTTCTTTCACCTTCGCGTTTCCCATACCCTGCGGGGCTGGCCTGTTGCGGAAGAGCGAAGTAAAGGTACCTTCCAGCAGATAGCCCACCGGCTGCTGGCCTGCCTGGTACTGCTCTGGCTTCACTTCCATGCGCGCTTCTTCCAGCGTGAGTGGCACGGGTGGCTGCAGCACGCGGGAATAAGTGGAGGTATAGACCAGCGGCGTCTTTCGGATGCCAGCTGCTTTTACGGTGTCGATCGTGCCGATAAACCTGGCATATACCGCATCGATGTTGCGGGTGATCGGGTGCTTGCTGAAGTTGTTGAGCAACGGATAAAAGCGCCAGTTGATCATCTCCGTCTGCGGCCGCTCCCCGGTATAGCCGGTTACCATGGGTATAAAGCCGGAGTTCAGGTCCATGATCATGGTCGGGTTCAGGCGCACGCCATAGCGGAAGAACAGGTCGTCCAGGTTCAGGTTGTAGGGCATGGCAAACATCCCGCCTGCTCCTACACTGTCCATGTTGGCATTGAGGGCATCCACAAAGAAAACGGCTTTGCCCCCTTTCATAATGAACTGGTCAATTTTAAATTTGTCAGCCTCCGTAAAGGCCGTGGTTGGTTTTGCTACAATGATCAGGTCAAGCCCCTGCAGCGAAGGGATCTCGGGCAACTCACCGCGTGCCACCCGGTAAAACTCCTGCAGCGAACCCAGCAAATCGGTTACCTGCTGCATCTCCAGTTCTCCATGCCCGCTGATATACCCGATCGTTTTGGTTTCCGGGAAGGCTACTTTGCGTATGGCTGTGGCCAGTTCGTACTCCACCCCTTCCACCGATTGGTTCAGGCGTTCATCGGCCGAGGCGGCCAGGTTACCTTTCAGCAGTGTGACGGAGGTTTCCTTGCCCTTGTACATGACACGTGCTCCCGGGAATACCAGGCGCTCGACCTGTTTGCCTTCTTCCGTAGCCCGCAGGTTAGTAGGCTGTATACCTTTCTCAGCCAGCTGCTGGAAAAAAGCGACCCGCTCCTTCTCATCAGAGATCGCATTCGGATCGATGAACTCATAACGGACATTCCCACCTGAGTAGATACGAAACTCATCCAGCGTCTCCCGCACCGATTGCTGCAGCCGTTTGAAACCCGCCGGGAAATCGCCCTCCAGGTATACTTCTACAAAAACCGTCTCCGGCAGCTCCTGCAGCATCTGCTTGGTAACAGGCGAGATGGTATAGCGTTTGTCTTCGGTCAAATCGAGCCGGAAGAAGAAATTAGCTGCCAGGATATTGAGGAGCAAAATCGCTCCGGTAAGCAACAGAAATCGGGTGATATCGCGGCTACGCTTGCTTTTGTGTGGCGTGGTTTGCTCTGTTACCATTTTCTGCTGCTCAAAACTAGTTTAGTCAATAGAACCATGATGGCAATCACACTTACAAAGTAGAGCACATCGCGGGAGTCGATCAGCCCTTTGCTGATAGCCGTGTAGTGGTAGGCTATACCTAGCTGGCTCACAAAATAGCTGTAGCTCCCCCATACAGGTATGGAAGCGATGAGATCGAAGCCGGCGTAGAAGATGTAGCAAAGAAAGATGGCGATCACAAACGAAATGATCTGGTTATCCGAAACGGAAGAGGCAAATACCCCGATGGCAGCAAACACTCCCGCCAGGAAAACCAGGCCCAGGTAGGAGCCCACCACGGCAGCCGAATCCACGTTGCCCTGCGGATTGCCCAGCTCGTACACGGTATAGTAGTAAAGGAGCGTAGGTATAAGCGCAAATAAAGCCAGCAGCAGGGCCGCGAAATACTTGCCCAGGATCAATTGCAGATCCGTGATCGGTTTGGTCAGCAGGAGCTCGATCGTCCCTTCGCGTTTCTCTTCGGCAAAGGTGCGCATGGTAATCGCCGGTATCAGGAACAGGAACAGCCAGGGAGCCATGTTAAAGAGCGTCTGCATATCTGCAAAGCCATAATCCAGCACATTGCTCTCGGGGAACACCCACATGAACATGCCGATGGCCACCAGAAACACCATGATCACGATGTATGCGATCAGCGTGTTAAGGAAGCCGTTAAATTCTTTCTTCAGTATAGCGAACATTCTGATTCAATTAGGAAGTAGGAATTAAGAATTAGGAATGATTGGCAAGAGTAACTACCAACTCGATTTTTAAATAATTCTTAATTCTTAATTCTTCATTCTTAATTCTACTTAGTTAGTTGTTGGAATATCTTTTCGAGTGAGTTCTCTTCGTGGCGCAGGCCCACAAGCGGCCAGTTACGCTCGGCGGCAACCCGGAACATGGCCGAGCGGATGTCGGTGTCACGGCGGGACGTGATCCGGTAGGTATAGCCTTGCGCCAACGTCGCGCTCAGTACGCCCGGCACCTGCTCCAGTGATTCTACAGGCACCGGCTGTTCAAACTCTACCAGCGTGATCTTTTCGTTGCGCTCCCCAGCCTGCAGACTGGCCACATCGCTGTCGGCCACCAATTTGCCCCGGTTGATGATCACGACCCGGTCGCAGATAGCGGTCACTTCCTGCATGATGTGCGTGGAGAAAATCACGGTTTTGTCCTGCCCGATGCGCTTGATCAGCGCGCGGATCTCTACGATCTGGTTCGGGTCGAGCCCTGTCGTTGGCTCATCGAGTATAAGCACCTGCGGATCATGCACCAGCGCCTGCGCCAGCCCTACCCGCTGGCGGTAGCCTTTGGAGAGGGCTCCGATCTTTTTGCCCTGTTCCAGCGTCAGACCGCACATATCCACCATCTCCTGTACCCGCTCCTTTGCCCGGCGGCCCTTGAGGCCATACACAGAGGCTACAAATTGCAGGTACTCGTGCACGTACATGTCCAGGTATAGCGGGTTGTGCTCGGGCAGGTAGCCTACGCTCCGCCGCACCGCCATCGGCTCCTGCACCACATCGTGGCCATTCACCAGCACAGTACCCGATGTGGGCGGAAGGTAACAGGTGGCGATCTTCATGGTGGTGGATTTTCCGGCACCGTTCGGCCCCAGAAAACCCAGGATCTGCCCCTGCTCTACCGAGAAGGAAATTTCATCCACGGCACGCTGCGCTCCAAATACTTTTGTTAAGTTCTTAACTTCAACAGACAACTCAGTAGGCTTTATTTTTAACTGCAGAAGGAGACAGCACTTCCCTTCTTCACAAAATTAACACTTCCAAAGGGAGGGAGACCCATCTTTTAAAGAAAACAGTATAGTTTTTTTCTAATTTTCTTATCCGGATTTCCATTCATCCGCAAAACTCTCTAACTCTAAATGTCTCCCAGCTGCGGCCTGATCAGCACTTCTTCCACAACACTGTTCGGGGACATGGTATAGGCCCCGTAGATGGCCATGGCCACATCTTCGGACCGCATAAAGCGCTCCGGCGGCAAATCCACACCTTCCCAGCTGGCCGTCAGGGTAGCCCCCGGAAGTATAGCCGTTACCCGGACATTGTGCTCTTTCAACTCCTCGCGCAGCACCTTGGTCAGGCCATAGACCGCATACTTGGAGATGCAGTAGGAACCGCCGTTGGTATAGGGGGTGATGCTGGCTGTAGAGCACATGTTAAAGATATGTCCGCTCCGACGCCGGATCATATCCGTCACGAAAGCCTTGGTGATGTAGTAGGTACTGTAGACGTTGGTGTTGATCATGAAAGGGAGCGCATTGTCGTCCTCTTCGTATATTTTGCCAGGTATAAAAAGGCCGCTGTTGTTGACCAGCACATCAATTTTCACATCCAGGCCTTTTACATATTTGATGAAGTTATTCAGGGATTCTTTGTCGCTCAGGTCTGCTTCCTGGTAAAGCACTTTGGTAAAGGTATAGCGCTGTTCTATCTCGAGCTTCAACTTTTGCAGGTCCTTTTCGTTTCGGGAACAAGTGATGATGTGAAAGCCTTCTTTGGCAAACTGCTCAATGACGGCTCTCCCGATTCCTTTCGTACCGCCTGTCACCAGAATATATTGTTGCATGCTTTAGGTATAGGTCTGTTCGTTTTAAAATTTTAAGCGTAATATAGGCATTTAAACATTATTTTTGTTTAGTAACCTGTTCTTACCTGGTTTAACCTATTCAACCGCACCTTATGTTGCAAGCCCTGGGCAAATATTTACTCTTCATGTCGAGCCTTTTTACCCGCCGGGAGTCGGCTCGTATCCTGTTTAACAGAACCATTGATGAAGCCATCCTGATCGGGATCAATTCGATTGTGATTGTGGCCATTGTTTCGTCCTTTATAGGCGCTGTAACGTGTGTGCAGGTATCCTATAACCTCAACAATGCTTTTATACCGCGTTCCACAATCGGCTTCATGGTGCGGGAAATGACGATCCTGGAGCTGGCTCCCACGATCACTTCGATCGTGCTGGCCGGCAAGGTGGGCTCCAGCATTGCGGGTGGTCTTGGTACCATGCAGATCACCGAACAGGTGGATGCGCTGGAAGTAATGGGCATTAACTCGGCTTCTTACCTGGTGCTTCCAAAAGTACTGGCGGCCCTGCTGGTATTCCCGATGCTGGTGATCCTGTCCATGTTCCTCTCTATTGCAGGTGGCTACCTGGCTGGTACCCTCTCCGGAGAGCTGACGGCGCAGGAATACATCACCGGTATACGCGATCAGTTTATCCCTTATAACGTGGTTTTTGCCCTGATCAAATCTATTGTATTTGCTTTCCTGATTTCAACCATTTCCTCTTTCAGGGGTTATTATACCATGGGAGGCGCCCTGGAGGTAGGAGCTGCCAGTACGGCTGCCGTTACCAACAGTGTGATCGCAATACTGATTGGTGACTTTATACTGGCTTACCTGTTGCTATAAAACGAATTACTTCAAATTAAATTATGTTCCAGGTATAGCGCGCACCTTCGTTGCTACCCCGGACCTCTGAACCAGCATATGATCGAAATTCATAACATACACAAGGCCTTTAATGGCAAAAAAGTGCTCGATGGTGTAAGCGGGGTCTTTGAGACCGGCAAAACCAACCTGCTGCTCGGCGCCAGCGGCACCGGCAAAAGCGTGCTGCTCAAGTGCATTGTAGGCCTGGTAAAGCCGGATCTGGGAAGTGTTACCTTTGATGGCACTTATTTCACCAACAACAAGCTGGACATTCGCCAGGAAATACGCCGTAAGATCGGTATGCTCTTTCAGGGCTCGGCCCTCTTTGACTCCATGACAGTAGAGGAGAATGTGGAATTTCCGCTGAAGATGCTCACCGAAATGAGCAAAGAGGAGCGGATCGAGCGGGTGAACTTCTGCCTCAACCGCGTCGGCTTGGAAAACGCGAACGATAAGATGCCCTCTGAGCTAAGCGGTGGTATGAAAAAGCGGGTAGGTATAGCACGTGCCATTGCCCCCAATTGTACCTACTTGTTTTGCGATGAGCCTAACTCGGGCCTGGACCCCCAGACCTCGCTCAAGATTGACGAGCTGATCAAGGAAATCACCGAGGAGTATAACATCACCACCATCATCGTAACACATGACATGAACTCCGTGATCGAGATCGGAGACAAGATCATGTTCCTGTTTGAAGGCAAGAAGCTCTGGGAAGGCACCCGCGATGAGATCATGGACACCGATATCAAGGAGCTCAACGATTTTATATTCGCCAACCGCCTGATGCGCGATGCCAAGCGGGTGGAAGAAGAAGATCGTGGAGAGGAAGCGGTAGAAGCACGAAATAATCACCAGAATCACCAGGCGGGAACAGTAGACCGGGTAGCCGGCTC
>NZ_JSYF01000288.1:0-9367 GCF_054824225.1 Pontibacter sp. HJ8 | reverse complement strand
GTTATTATATGCTTTTCTTTTTCTCTTGCTGGCGCCAAGCCTGCCGGCCATGGCCTGCACCACCTGCAACCGTCCCTTACAAACCGCCATTTTTGACGCCGGTTTCACAAAGCTTTTCTTTTTCATGCTGCTGCCCTTTGCACTTGTATGGGTGGTAGTGTCCCGGTTGAACAAACTAAAGTAGGTATAGCCATGGCAACTCCAAATAGCCGGATAGAAGCTGGGAATACACGCCGGACAGGACCGCTCATCGCAGCAGCCACCCTGATAGGTATAGGCATGGGCGGTTTTGTGGATGGCATCATGCTGCACCAGATCCTGTAGTGGCACCAGATGCTATCGGCCAGACTGCCTCCGGATACTGTCCTCAACAAAGAGGTGAACATGTTCTGGGACGGCATTTTTCTTGCCTTCACCTGGCTGACCACAGCAGTAGGCATCTACCTGCTGTGGCACCTGGATTACAACCGGACTGCTGCCTTATCCGGGAAGATTTTAGGGGGAAGTCTCCTGTTTGGCTTCGGCCTGTTCAATGTGGTGGAAGGCATTCTGGATCATCATCTTCTCGTGCTGCACAATGTGCGGGAAATCAGTCCCGATCCTGCCATCTGGAACTATAGCTTTCTGATCATTTCGGTTGTCATGCTCGCCGTAGGCTGGCTGATCCTGCAGCAGGGCAGGAGAGAGGTACAGCTGGAGCAGGTTTAAGCTGCAGGTATAGAATAACTACTTTTTATTCTTGGCCTGCCTACTTCAAGCCTGCAGCATACAAACCTCGGCTGCCTCCCTTTGGATGAACCGCTTTCGCTGAGGATTCCATGCACGTTTTCTTCCTGCAGTTCCAGTACCCTGCTGTGCACGATACTCCGGGCTTCCCGGTACCAGGTATACCTTCCTGTTTTCCATACCCGAACAAGGAAATTATTGTATGAGAAATGTGTCCGGTTCCCGGTTGATACGGGGCTGCTGCTGCATTTCGCTTTTTATTCAAGTAGGATTTTTCATTCCAAAAATCCATCTATCCTATATTCTATAGGCAAAATATAGAACTCAATTAATAGATTTTCGTTAAGCGTGATGAGTTAGCTCAGTTTCAGGCTATATCAATCAGCTCTTTTGATGCTTTATGAAGAAAATTTACCTCCGTGGTGTACCATGGCTCTATTGGCTTGCTTTTTATTTCGTATCGTTCGTTTCTCTTCCATATTCTGCGGCTTACGCTAACAGCGCGGCTGCTATCCAACCATTTCTTGCTGCAGGTCCGACAGCCGTACAGGCGCGCCCTTCCTTAGTAGGAGCCATTACAGTTGAATGGAATGCAGTTTCCGGGGCTACCCAGTATATCGTGGAGTCGTCTCTGGTCAAAGACAAAAATTACCAGCTGCTGGCCACGGTCGCGGCTGTGTCGGGCAAAAGCGTGTACAGCTACCGCGATACCGGTCTGGGCTATAGCGAGGCCTACTTTTACAGGGTAAAGGCCGTAACCAGTTCCGGTGAAACAGAATACAGCACACCGGTAAGCGCAACCACGCATGCCGCCAGCAAGATCTTCAACATCATGCCTTTGGGCGATTCCAATACCTATGGCTCCAAATCAGGCGACACGCGACCCGAAAACCAGAAAATAGCTTACCGCAAACAGCTCTACGACCTGCTGACAGGTGCCAAAGCTAAATTCAGTTATGTAGGCAGTGAACATTCCGGAAGTGCTATTCTTGCAAACGATGCCAATGCCGGTTTTCCGGGGGCTCGCACCCTGGACATCCTGAGCCTGCTGAAGACCAGTAAGTACCAGAACCAGGCCAATGAAACCGTATCCCGGGGCAGCGGCACCTACCTCGATGCCTATCACCCGGACATCATCCTGCTGCACATTGGTACAAATGGGGGCATGTATGGGGTCACAGACGACGACCGGACTATTGCCGAAGTAAGTGCGATGCTGGATGAGGTAGATGCGTACGAAGCGCGGGCGAAGAAAGAAGTCACCGTCGTGCTGGCCCGCATCGTCAACCGCATTCCGCAGAGCGGAGCCGATAATTCCCCTGCTTATACCACTCGCTTCAATGATAAAGTCGCTGCCATGGCAGAGAAACGGATCAAAGAAACAAGCGATCAGGTGATCTTGGTGGACATGGAAAAAGGTGCGGGGCTTGTCTATAAATTTTCCACTGAGGGAGGGGATATGGACGATTATCTCCATCCTTCCGCATCCGGTTTCCAGAAGATGGCCAATACCTGGTTTACCGTGCTCAAACCGCTGCTGCAACCAGCCGCCGCGGATACAAAGGCGCCGGAAACAACCATTACCACGAAGCCGGCCGCTATCACAAACAGCAACTCCGCTACATTCGAATTTACGAGCAATGAAAGCAAGGTCTATTTTGAAACCAGCCTGAACGGGGCAGCCTACGCGACCAACGCGACTCCTCTCACGCTTAGCGGCCTGGCAGACGGCACCTATACCCTCAACGTGCGGGCGGTGGATGCAGCAGGAAACAAAGATGCCAGCCCGGCCACCTATACCTGGATCGTGATCACAGCGCCACCTACGGCTCCGGTTTTTGCAGCTGTTACGGAAGACAGAGGAATTGCTTCCGATGACCAGGTGACCTCTGACAATACTCTCCGGCTGTCGGGCAAAGCACAGGCAGGTGTCGAAGTCAAGGTAAGTGAGGCCGGGAAAGGCGTACTGGGTACCACGAAAGCAAATACCGCAGGCGACTGGGAATACAATTACGAAGGTACCGCGTTGGCGGAAGGCGCCTACCGGTTCACGGCCACAGCAACAGATGCAGCCGGCAATGTCAGTCCGGTAAGCAAGGCCTTCCCAGTTACCATCGACCTGAAGGCCCCGGGAGCAAGTATCATAACCGATGTGAAAGGTCCTGTGAAGCAGGCTTTCCCAATCAAGATACAGTTCACAGAGGAGGTGTACGGCCTGGCGGCAGCAGACCTGACTGTTACAAATGGTACACTCAGCGAGCTGGCCGCTGTTGACAAGTCTACCTACACTGCTACCATCACGCCACCGGCAGGTGCACAGGGTACTGCGAGCGTATCGCTGGCAGGAGGCAAGGTGACCGACCTGGCAGGCAACACAAACACGGTTTCAAATAAACTGGAAGTAGCCTATGATCTGAAGCGACCAAAGGTGGCCTTAAGCTCCGAGGCTCCTGCCCTTGTCAAAAGCCCTTTCACGGTCACTTTTACTTTTGACGAAACGGTTTCCGGCTTTGCCGCGGCTGATATAGCCCTAACAAACGCTGCGGTGAGTGACTTTGCTGCCGTGAGCGGAACTGTCTACACGGCCCGCATCACACCCGCTGCCGATGGGGAAGTAAGCGTAAACGTAGCCGCTGACAAAGCTGCCGATGCTGCCGGTAATGGAAACGAAAATTCCGCCGTGCTCACGCGCCTGTTTGACGTCGAGCCGCCGGCGGTAACGCTCAGCACTACGGCGGGCACGCTCACCAATGCGGCTTTCCCGGTAACGATCGCATTCAGTGAACAGGTAAGCGGCTTCACCCTGGACAAAATCACGGTCACCAACGGACGTGCTTCTGATCTGAAGAAGATCGACAATACAAGCTATACCGTCCTGGTGACGCCTGCTGCCGATGGTGAGGTCACGGTTGCCGTAAAAGCGGATGTGGTGGAGGACCTGGCAGCAAATGGCAACAAAGCATCCAATGTGCTCAAAAGCCAGAACGACGCCACGCCTCCAACTCTGGTGATCAACTCCGAGGCGCACGAACTGACCAATACTTCCTTTACCGTAAGCTTCCGCTTCAGCGAGCAGGTCGAAGGTTTCGAAATTACAGATATCACCCTGACAAATGCTACTGCCGCCAATTTCAGGCAGCTCAGCAAGGAAGAATATACAGCCCAAATTGTGCCCGCTGCAGATGGTGAAGTGACCGTTCGGGTGGCAGCCGGCAAAGCGCAGGATGCCGCCGCTAACCTGAACACGGCTTCCAACACACTCACGCATAAGTTTGACGCAACGGCTCCTGCCGGGTATACCATCGGGTTCGATCCGGACAAGGTGGAGTTCGCCAACCAGAAGAACGTTTCGATGACGGTCGCGGGGGCCGAGATTGGAGCTACTTATTTTTATAGCATTTCCAGCAGCAACGGAGGAGAAGCTGTGTCGGGGACAGCAGCGGCTACTGCCGCCGGGTTCCAGGTATCCAACTTAAACCTCGAAGGGCTGCGCGATGGTACGCTGACCGTTACGTTTTACCAAACAGATGCTGCCGGTAACCAGGGCAGGGAGGTAAAGGCCGAGGTGGTGAAGAATACGAAAAATATTACGGAGGTGAAGGCTTTGGCTTTGATCCGCGTTCCTTTCCGGACATCCTTTGAAGCCATTCCTTTGCCTGAAAAAGTAGAGGTGACCTACACGAACGGCGAAAAGGAGTCGCTGGGAGTGCAGTGGCAGAGCGGCACGTACGATGGCATGGTGCCGGGTGAGTATGCCCTTTCCGGGGAACTGCTCCTGCAATCAAACACGACGAACCAGGATGCCCGCAAAGCCAGCATACGCGTCGTAGTGGAGCCTAACCAGGCACCGACTGCGCTTGCTCTGAGTACTACCAGCTTTAAACCGGATATAAAACCTGCGGATGTGATCGGCAGTTTCAGCACCGTAGATCCCGATGACCAGACGCATACCTATACCCTGGTAAGCGGACAGGGAGACGCCCACAACGAACTCTTCGGAATTACAGGCAACGAACTGCACCTGAAGACCAACAGCGGCTTATCCGGAATCTCTTCGTTCAGCATTCGGGTCAGAAGCACGGACCCCTATCAGAATACGCTGGAGCAAACCCTTACCCTGAACAAATCGGTGTACCAGCCCGAAACAAAACTAAAGCTGGTCAATGCCTTCTCACCCGACAACGATGGCGTCAACGATACCTGGACAGTACCTGAACTGAAGTACTATGACCACGTCAGCATCCAGGTCTTCGACAGATCAGGCGTACGCTTGTTCCAGACGACAAACCCGGAAGAAGGATGGGATGGAAGAGGCCGTGATGGAGAAGTAAAGCAGGGGTCTTACTTCTATATCATCGAAGTGAAAGAGATCAACCTGGTTCAAAAAGGTGTATTAACCGTACTGAAGTAAACGAACATGAACAAGCATATCATTTTACCATTTTTAATGCTCTTTGCTATGGCTACCCAGGCGCAGAGCATCAAGCACGTCAGCAATTTTTCACAATACCAGCAGTATTACAACCCATCGCTTACAGGCTACGAAGGCACGGTGGCGAAAACGTTTTACCGGAACCAGTGGACCGGCTTTGAAGATGGTCCGAAAACAATCTTTCTGTCCGGTGAAATGGATCTGTCCGATCTTAAAGGAACAGCGAACAAGCGAAAGAATTTTCGTTTCCGGGATTCAGAGCGCAATTACCAGGGGGCGAAACATGCATTTGGATTATCAGCGCTGCAAGACCGTTTCGGCCCTTCGACAGAAACGCAGTTGTTCCTGAGCTACGGTACCAGTGTTCGGCTCTCCAATAAACTCAGCATACGCTGGGGAACGGCCCTTACCTACAACAACTACCGCTTAGACGGATCCACCCTCGTGGTAGACCAGGATGGCGACCCCAGGTACGAGGAAGTACAGGGCCAGGACAACCGCATCAGCAAAGTAGACGTCAACCTGGGGCTTGCCCTGACCGCCGGAAACTATTACCTGGGCTATGCGATGCAGGATGTGACGAAAGGCGATCTGATCACAATCGGGGATGACCACATCCAAAATGTCTATACCCGCAAGCACCTGGTGCAGGCCGGCTATCGCGCGAGCGTGACCGAGCAATTCGGCGTCATTCTCAACGGCATATACCAGTACGACCAGCGTGTGAAGCACAGCACAGAGGCCCAGCTGAAAGTGGTGTATCAGAACATGCTCTGGGTGGGAGGCGGCTACCGGCGGGACCTGGCTTATAACCTGGCAGCGGGCGTCAACTTCAGCCAGCTGCGCATCAGCTATGCCTACGAAACACCTGTACGGGAAGCAAGTTCTATCAACAAATCAACCAACGAAATCGGGCTCTCCTATACCCTGAGACCATCCGCTACAGCACGGAATGGCAGCTATGCCGTCTCCTTCTGGTAAGGAGGTAGTTCCACATTCGCAGCGACGGTCTTAGAGCTGTCGCTGCGAATATGGAAGCCGGGCATTCTGAAAAGATCTGACGGCGGTGCCGCCATACCTGGTTAGCAATCCTTAATTGTCTATTGCCTGGCAGGATAAACTTTCCGGTTCGTGTTGCAGCTGTTGATGACGGTTCTTTGGAATGAACTGAGCTTATCAGTTTGTGCAGGGAGACTTTAACAGGTATAGGTTCCTAAGTCTTGCGTATGGTTTGGAGCACTTCGGCAGGTGTACTGGAAGAAGTCACTTCCTTGAAATCCCCGCGTATGACTTTCAAAGAGGACCGCTCTTCCTCTATTTCCCGCCTCCACCGGATACCCAGGGCCCGCATGACGGTTACGGGCGGGCACCAGCCTTGCATGCCGTGCTGCAGCAGGAAAGTAGCCACAAGGCCCGGTACAACTAACCAGCGTTTGTTGACAAAAGCCCCCAGCAAGGTGCCTGTCAGTGCAAGCGTAGCGCCATTGACCTGCAATGTGCGTTCGATGCTCCATTCCTGATCCAGTTCACGGATACGCTCCGAAATGGCATCGCTGCCTTTCAGGCGGTAGCGGGAAATGCTTTTCCGGATAGATTGATCCGCATGCTGGTTAACCCCCTCCGTGGAGCTCTCCCTGGCACGGCCCTCAACCTCCTGTTCTGGATTTCTCATCATAAATGTATTCCGATATAGTATTTTGCTATACGTTGTCAGGTGAGGACTAAGTTGTACGAAACAAGCCGGAGAGTTAATTTTTAGAGGGATGGATACACGCTGGCTGCAACGTATCATTCAGGAACGTATCATTCAGGAATGTGCTGTTTTTGCGATAACTCTTTCACAAGATAGGAACAACCCCCAACTCACTTCATTGCTTTTTCTATAGATATGGTACGTTCGGTATACCTGGCGGAAGTACTATAGAACTAGGTTAATAGGTTTTGAGGTATACCCTGGAAGGACGGGACGAGGAGGGAAACTCTGCCGGTGGTTGGGACCTATTTGTGCTGCGCGTTGTAGCACATTAATGAAGTATCAGAACACAGGTAAATCGTTAAAATGAAAAAGCACAAAGTGAATAATAATACGTAGGTATACTAGAACAAAATATGGAATTGAAGACTGTGTAAGAACGAGTCAAACCGAATAGCCATAAAAATATTAACCTAAAAAAATACCAGTATGCCGCAGTATGTCATAGAAAGAGAAATACCGGGAGCAGGTGATCTGACTCCCGCACAATTAAAGGATATCGCGCAAACTTCATCTGCCGTACTCGAAAAAATGGGACCGGAGATTAAGTGGGAGCAGAGTTATGTGACCGGAAATAAAATCTACTGCGTTTACACAGCTCCGAACGCAGAGATGGTAAAAGAACATGCCCGGCAGGGCGGATTTCCGGCTGATGTTGTCAGCGAGGTTTCCGCGGTAATCAGTCCGGCTACAGCGCAATAAACTGCTTCTTTCAAAGTAAAATGGAGAAGGCATAACGGGCGGGAGGAGTTACTCTTTCTTTGCCAGGTCATCCTCATACCTGATCTCCGTCACTTCGACTTCTTCCTCCACGCGTCCCATGCGGAGTATGACGGTTTGCCCTAATTGCGCACCCGTGACGGCCCGGGCAATGGGGGCAACAAATGCAATGCGCCCTTCTTCCACAGATGCCTCGTCTACCCCCACGATGGTGAAGCGGCGTAGGGTGCCGGGTTTTCCTCCGCTCAGGGTGCGTAATGTGACGGTAGCGCCGAAACGGACTTCGTCGGCACGCTGGCTGTTCGTGTCTACCAGTTTGGCAGTCGCGAGCCGGCCGGTAAGAGCGCTGAGTCTCCCGTTGATGACGGTCAGTTGACGGGTCCGGTCGGCTTCATTCTCCCGGTTGGCTTCGATGAGGGTGCGCTCTGCTTCCAGCTCCGCCAGTTCGGCGCGTAACTTTTCCAGCCCGCGCGGAGTCACATAATTCGGGGTGCCCGGTGGCAGGGCGGCACGGGGTGGGATAATCGGCGGTTCTCCCGCATCGTCTTCTTTTACAAATGCTCGGCTCATGAACGAGTATACCGAAAGCGCATGGCGTATGTTACTTTGCCAGCCCTTTCGGTATACGAATCTCTTATCCGGAAATAATGCTGCTACATCGGCATGCGCAACTCAAACTCCTTGCCTTCCGGCACGGAAAGTTTGTAGCCTCTGATCCAGGGGTTGTAGAGGCGCAGCGTCTTGTAGTTGATGCCTTGCTCCAGGGCAAAAGCCGGCAAGTCAGGTATAGAAGCGCTCACCGTGATCGTTTTGGTAGGCAGGGCATTGTACCCCTGTTCAGGAGTTAATTCAAAACCGTATTTCTGTGGATTTCCCAGTACTTCTTTCAGCGCCAGGATGCGGAACATGTAGCGGGAGGTTTCGTCGTTCAGGTATAGGTCGTAGTAGTTGGTGACGCCCTGTTGCTTCATGGCACGGCTGATGCCGGCCATGCCCCGGTTATAGGAAGCAGCCGCATTTGTCCAGGTGCCGAAGCGGTCTTTGGCCTTCTTCAGGTAGCGGCAGGCAGCCAGCGTCGCTTTCTGTACATGATACCGCTCGTCCACTTCATCGTTTACCAGCATCCCATAACCCCGGGCCGTGTCCGGCATCAGTTGCCAGAAACCGGAAGCACCGGCAGGTGAGGTCACTTGCCCGAACAAACTCTCGGCCAGGGCCAGGTAAATGAAGTCTTCTGGTATCTCGTTTTCTTTGAGCAGTCGCTTGATTTCGGGCAGGTAGCGCTGCATACGCTTCAGGGCCAGCAGCGTACTGGTATGCAGGTAGGTGTTGGCGAGTAATTCGCGGTCCAGCCGCTCGGCAACATCGGGTACATGAAGCGGTACCGGCTCACCGGCAAATGTGATGGCATCGGGCAGCACCGGTGAGCTAAAGTATTGCCTGTTCGTTGAAAACCCGCTGTCCTTCGCTTCAGAAGGGGCAGCGCCCAGTTGCAAACTTCCCTGGCTGCAGAGTTGCAGCGTTAGTAGCAAGGCTACCAAAATCCATCCGTACTTTAATAAATGCTGTCCCATACTGTTCTCCTTTCTTAATTCCTGCCAATGATCCCTTAACTGCTCAGTTGCCGGTTTAATTTTCAAGATAAGGAAAAATCCTATAAACTTTAAGCATATGGGGTGCATTTCTCCACAGGATGATAAAACGATCACACCTTGAAACCAGAGTCGGCAGACTTA
>NZ_JSYF01000287.1:0-3860 GCF_054824225.1 Pontibacter sp. HJ8 | reverse complement strand
TCCATGGCGGAGTTACGGCTAACTTTGGCGTAGTAGAAGATTTCTTCTCTATCCAGCCAGAGCTGCTGTACTCGACAAAGGGATTTAAGAACGAGGATTCGGATTTCACTATACTCGGACAGACCTATCGCAGAGAAGGGAAAGTAAATTACAACTACCTCGATTTACCGGTAATGGCCAAAATCAAGGCAGGCCCCCTGTATTTTGAAGCAGGTCCGCAGGCGTCCTATTTGCTTAGCGTAAAGAATGAAACGGAAACCTTTATCAATGGCGATCAGCAGTCGAGGAACGTCAGCGAAAAAAGCAAAGAAGGTTTGTCTGAGTTTGAAGTAGGGTATGTCGCCGGCATCGGCCTGACTTCGGCAAACAATGCGTTCAGTGTTGGCGTACGCTACAATGGCAGCTTCAGCGACTTTGTGGATGAAGACGTCAACTTTGAAGGTGATTTGACAAATGCACGTCATTCTGTCTTCATGTTGACGGTAGGAATTGCCATACCTACCAGCAGATAGTACCGCTATCCTTTCCAAGCTATTTAAAGCCCGTCCTGCACCAGCGCAGGGCGGGCTTTTTGCTGCCTGCCCTGTATGCCTCCCTTCCTTCTTCAACTATTTGCAATTTTAAGGAGTACACTAGAGGAGAAGGTAAGTCTTCCAGCACATTAGTCGGGCACAACAAAAGGTATACGCATGAAAAAGACATTGCTTCTGAGCTTCCTGTTATTCGCCCCGCTGCTGGTAGTGCAGGCGCAGTTTTTCAGGTATGGGGTAAAGGTAGGAGGCGGTTTCTCGACGGCTGTAGGCCAGGACGCCCCCTCTGATCAGATAAACAACCTCGCAGGGTTACATGTAGGTCCTGTACTCACCTATGAATTTGTATCCCCTGTGGCGGTGCAGGCCGAGCTGCACTACAGCATGAAGGGCTTCGTGTATGATAACTTTACCCGCGATGATATCACGGTTCCGGAAACGGCCCTGGCCGGCGATCTGCGTCTGAACTACCTGGAGCTTCCACTGCTCTTTAAAATCAGGAAGGCGGCCCTGTTTGGAGAAGCAGGCCCTTACATGGGCTACCTGCTCAATATCAACAGCGATGTCAATACGGTAGACAACCTCTCTGACCCGCCGCTTATACTGGAGCACCGCAGCTTCAGCCGGGACGACTTCAACAGCTTTGACTACGGCTATGCCATCGGGGGCGGGCTAATTCTGGATAATGGCTTGTTTATGAGTGTGCGCAATACGGGCAGTCTCCGCCCTTTTCCTAAAGACGACCTCAAACAGCGCAACCTGGCCTGGCAGCTATCGATCGGGTACCTGATGCCAGCAAGAGGAGCCTCCAACTGGTAATCTTCCCTAAATACACAAGGCCCGCTCTGCTTTCTGAAAAAGCGGAGCGGGCCTTGTGCTTGGATGAGAAGTGCTATTTACTCATCTCAGCATAATATTTATAGAACAGCGGGATGGTTTCTATTCCTTTCAGGAAGTTAAAAACACCGAAGCTTTCGTTTGGTGAATGGATCGCGTCCGAATCGAGGCCGAAACCCATCAGCACGGAACTAAGGCCGAGCTCTGATTTGAACATGGCCACAATCGGAATAGAACCGCCGCTTCGCACCGGCACCGGTTTGATACCGAAGGTTGCTTCGTAGGCCCTGGCCGCCGCCTGGTAGGCCACCGAATCGGTAGGGGTCACGACCGGCTCACCGCCATGGTGCGGCTTCACCAGCACCTTCACGCTTTTGGGGGCTATACTTTCAAAATGCTTCTGAAACTTTTCGGTAATCTCAGCTGATGTCTGGTTAGGCACCAGGCGCATGGATATCTTGGCAAAAGCTTTGGAAGGAATTACAGTTTTGGCTCCCTCCCCGGTATAGCCTCCCCAGATACCGTTCACATCCAGCGTCGGGCGTATGGAGTTGCGCTCCATGGTCGTATACCCGGCCTCGCCGTGTATGTCTGACAGATCCAGCGCCTGCTTATACTTCTCCAAGCTAAAAGGAGCCCGTGCCATTTCGGCACGCTCTTCCTGGCTTAGCTCCTGCACATTGTCATAAAAGCCAGGTATAGTGATGCGGTTGTTCTCGTCGTGCAGCGACGCGATCATCTGGCACAGGATGTTGATCGGGTTCGCGACAGCGCCACCGTACAAACCGGAGTGCAGGTCGCGGTTTGGTCCCGTCACTTCTACCTCCAGGTAGCTCAGGCCGCGCAGGCCGGTTGTGATGGAAGGAACATCATTGGCCAGCATACCTGTATCCGAGATCAGGATCACATCCGCCTTCAGCTTTTCTTTGTTGTTCTTCACGAAGGTGCCCAGGTTCTCGGAGCCAACTTCTTCTTCTCCCTCGATCATGAACTTCACATTGCAGGGCAGGGTGTCGTTTTTCATCATCACCTCAAATGCTTTCACGTGCATGTACATCTGCCCCTTGTCGTCGCAGGCGCCCCGGGCATAGATCTTCCCGTCTTTTATGACAGGCTCAAACGGAGGCGAATGCCACAGCTCGTAGGGGTCAGCAGGTTGCACATCATAGTGGCCGTATACCAGCACCGTCGGCAAGGAAGGGTCCAGTATCTTTTCGCCATACACGATCGGGTAGCCGGCTGTTTCACAAATTTCCACCTTGTCAGCTCCTGCCTCTCTTATTTTCTGCGCTACAAAATCAGCTGTCCGCAGTACATCCTGCTTAAATTTCGGGTCCGCACTCACCGATGGCATGCGCAGCATATCCAGCAGTTCATTGATAAACCGGTCTTTGTTGTCGGAGATATATTGATTCATGATGTTAGAAGTTTAGGCTTAAAGTTACAAAAAAAAGCCATCCCTGCAGAAAGGATGGCTCTTGGAATGCTGGCAGGTATAAAGCGGTGGCTATACCTATTTCCGTAGCCCCAGCTTGATATTGGCTTTACTTTCCTCTCCCTGTATCAGGCGGTTGATATTTTTGCGGTGGGTGAGCGCCACTACGGCAAACAGAATAAACCCAAAGATGATCAGGATCGGGTTGTCCGGATGAAAGCGTGGCAGCAGCAGCAGGATCGGGAAAGCCAGTGCAGCGATCATAGACCCCAGCGACACATATTTGGATGTAAAGAGCACAATGACAAAAATCACAGTGCACATCAGGGCCACCTCCAGGTGAATGGCCAGCATCATGCCCAGCAGGGTAGCAACTCCCTTACCGCCCTTAAACTTTTCATATACCGGGAAAATATGCCCCAGCACAGCCAAGGCGCCCATGATGAGTTGATAAACCACCAGGTTGTCAGCTTCCACCACATTGAAGATCACCAGCAGCCCGGCCAGCGAAGTGGCCGCCCATCCTTTGAAGATGTCGATGAGCATCACGATGGTGCCGGGTTTCTTGCCCAATACCCGGAAAGTGTTGGTGGCGCCCGAGTTCCCGCTGCCATGCTGGCGTATGTCCACCCCATAATACGCTTTCCCGATCCAGACAGCGGTCGAAACAGAACCTATCAGGTAAGCAGCTATAAATAGTACAGTAATCAAAAGTATATCCATGACCTTTGTGTCATTAGTTAGATGAAGCAGATCTCCGCTCAGAACGTGGAGGTGAGTACTGCCGGCGTTTTTTTCTAGTGAAAAAGAACCCAAATATAGGCACTAGTAAAGTGAATAGCCAATATCCGGATGCAATTACCTATACGGGTACTTCGTAGGTTGTGGTTATTGCCAGCCTTCTTCTTCCTCTGATGTTCCTTTCTTCTTCTTCTTTTTCTTCTTGGTGTTTTCGGCTTCGTCCTCTACAAAGTTAAAGCCCCCTCCGTCCGAAACAGATGGTTCAGTGGCTATTTTAAAACTGTCCTTGCCTTTGAGGTAATCCTGGCGGAACTGAT
>NZ_JSYF01000286.1:0-1400 GCF_054824225.1 Pontibacter sp. HJ8 | reverse complement strand
ACCTTTGTAAAACCCTACCCGACAGATTATATTTCCTGGTCTAACTCCCAGATACGGGTGCGGGTACCTTCCGCCACGCCGGATGGCGGCACCGCCGGCACCGGCCAGATCAGGGTAACAGCAGCCGACGGCACGGCCGCAACCAGCACCGGCACCCTGACCATCGAGTTTGCCTATACGAACGTAGTGGCCGAAAAAGGAGACTCCGCTACACAGCCGGTCATGATCGACATGGACCGGGCCGGGGGCTATACCATACAGTTTGCTCCCAGCATACAAGGCCGGTCGGCCGCACAGGAGGGCTTCCGGAGGGCCATGAACAGCTGGGTTTGCACCACCAATGTGAACTGGAAGATCGGCAGCCCTACCACAACCGAAACAACCACCGACGATAGCCGAAGCGTTATCAAGTTTGCCCCGGGTTCCGAAACCGGCGAAAGCGTGCTGGCCCGCACGATCAGCCGCTACAACGGCAGAGTCTGTGGCGGCGATACCCTGTTTTGGCTCACCGAGTTTGACATGGAAATCAACAGCAACATCAACTGGCAGTATGGCCCGGGCGGTCCGGGACCACAGCAGTTCGACTACGAGACGGTGGTGCTGCACGAGCTCGGTCACGCACACCAGCTGGGCCACGTGATCCTCAACAATGCCATCATGCACTATGCCATTGAGTCGCGCCGGCTTATCCGTGACCTCGGCCCTGCCGATATCCGGGGAGCGAACCTGGTCATGGCCCGCAGTGTGGTGCCCAACATCTGCGATCGGACACCGATGAAATTGAAGCTGGACGGCGACTGCAACCTGGCACCGGAAATAGTTACATTCGATGGCACCTTCAACTCTTCCGGCGTAGTGGAGGTGATCTGGTCAAGTGATTCAGAGACCAATGTAAACTACTATGTCGTACAGCGCAGCCCGGATGGCCAGGTATGGGAGGATATCGGCGAGGTCGATGCCAAGGGCGCAGGCAACTATACCTTCACGGACAACAACCCCCTGCCACGCAGGAGTTACTACCGGCTGAGACTCGTGTACAACAATGCCGCCGATGCTTTTTCTGCCCGGGTACTGGTGCTGAACCCGGAAGACCTGCGCACGCTCAAGGTATACCCCAACCCAATCGGCCTTGACAAAAACTCGGATGGCTCACCACGGGAAATCCTGCAGATAGAATACCTGGTCAGAACCAATACGACCATGCAGCTTAGGCTGTATGACATACAGGGCAGGCTGGTCCACGAGACAGAAGCCATCATCACCGATGGCACTGACATTGTAGAGATCAATGTGGCCAGCTTAGCGGCAGGCACCTACCTGCTCCACTGGAGCGAAGGCACCAACAGCGGCACCGTCAGGGTACTCAAGCTCTAGGTATAGGTATAGGTATAGGTATAGGT
>NZ_JSYF01000285.1:0-9310 GCF_054824225.1 Pontibacter sp. HJ8 | reverse complement strand
AGCCCTGGGAGGCATACGCCCTGCAGCTGAAGTAAAAATAGGAATCTCCATTCCCGGACCCTTTGATTACGAAGCGGGAATTTGCCTGTTCAAGAACCAGAATAAGTACGATTGCCTCTATGGCCTGAATGTGAAGGAGCTCCTGGCCGCGCAATTGGAAATCGACGTTGCCAACATCAAACTGATCAACGATGCCGGCTGCTTTCTGCGTGGGGAAGTTTTCGGGGGAGCAGCAAAGAACATCTCCTCCGCCATGGGACTCACGCTGGGGACAGGTCTGGGCTCGGCTATACTTGCCGATGGGGTCGCAGAAGATGCCGACTTATGGCATGCCCCCTTCCAGGACAGCATTGCAGAGGAGTACCTTTCTACCCGGGCTTTTGTACGCTCTTATACCAAAAAATCAGGTAAAACGGTGGCAGATGTAAAGGAACTTGCCGCTTTGTATCCCCACGATGCAGATGCGCGGCAGGTGTTCGCTGAGTTTGCCGAAAACTTAGCGCTGTTTCTGGCCCCCTACCTCCGCGACAAGCAACCGGAGGTTTTAATAATAGGAGGGAATATCGCCAACGCATGGGAACTGTTTATGCCGGCCACGGCCAGCCAGCTAAAATCAATGGGCATACAGGTGCTGATCCAAAAAGCTGTATTGGCAGAGGAGGCTGCGCTCATTGGGGCTGCCAGCTACTGGCATGACGCTCTGGTTAAATCAGACAGCAACTAGCCCGCCTGCAACAGGCGTGATCATAGAAAATAAGCATTTAAAATTGAAGCATATTTTATACTTATACAATTCAGGAATGAAATCAGGGATCAAGAAAATAGCTTTTGCCCTACTGGGGATTTTCCTATGTGCCACCTCCTTTGCCCAGACCACGCTGGTTGAAAAAGTGACAGACCCGGTAGCGTGGGTGAACCCGTTGATGGGTACTGATTCCAAGCACAGCCTGTCCAATGGCAATACTTATCCGGCCGTGGCACTGCCCTGGGGCATGAACTTCTGGATGCCGCAAACCGGTAAGATGGGCGATGGCTGGGGGTATATGTACAGCGCCGACAAGATTCGCGGGTTTAAACAGACGCACCAGCCCTCGCCGTGGATGAACGACTACGGCCAGTTCGCCATCATGCCCGTTACCGGCAAGCGAAGGTACAACGAAGATGACCGGGCCAGCTGGTTCTCGCATAAATCAGAAGTGGTCAAACCTTACTACTACAGCGTATACCTGGCCGATCACGATGTAACGACAGAGATCACACCCACCGAACGGGCCGCTAGTTTTCGCTTCACTTTCCCCCAATCCGACAGCGCCTATGTGGTGATCGATGCCTTCGATAAGGGCTCTTCCATCAAAATCATACCTGCCGAAAACAAGATCATCGGCTACACGACCAAAAACAGCGGCGGCGTACCCGAAAATTTCAAGAATTACTTCGTCATCGTATTTGACAAACCTTTTGCCAGCACAGCCGCCTGGAGCGGTGACAAACTGCAGCCGCAGGTACTTGAACTGAAAGACAACCATGTAGGGGCTGTAGTAGGTTTTAAGACGAAAAAAGGCGAGCAGGTGCAGGCGCGTGTGGCCTCCTCTTTTATCAGCCCGGAGCAGGCAGAACTGAACCTCAAAGAAATTGGGCAGGATGATTTTGAGACCGTCAAAGAGAAAGGCAGACAGGCCTGGAACAAGCAGCTGAGCCGGGTTGCCGTTGAGGGTGGCACACCCGACCAGATGCGCACATTCTATTCCTGCCTCTACCGCACGCTGCTCTTCCCCCGCAAGTTTTACGAGATAGACGCCGCCGGCAAGGTGGTACATTACAGCCCGTACAACGGCAAGGTACTGCCCGGCTTTATGTATACCGACACCGGTTTCTGGGATACTTTCCGCGCTTTGTTCCCGTTCCTCAACCTGATGTACCCGTCTGTAAACGCCGAGATCCAGGAAGGGCTGGCCAATACGTACAAAGAAGGCGGCTGGCTGCCGGAGTGGGCCAGTCCGGGCTACCGCAACGTGATGGTGGGCAACAACTCGGCTTCCGTGGTGGCTGATGCATACCTGAAAGGCATCCGTGGGCAGGACATGAAGGCGCTTTACGAAGGGGTGCTGAAAGGCGCTAATAACGAAGGCCCGCTGACTGCCGTGGGCCGCGCGGGAGCTTCGTATTACAACAAGCTGGGCTACGTGCCTTACGACGTGAAGATCAACGAAAATGCCGCCCGTACCCTGGAGTATGCCTACGACGACTTTGCTATTTATCAGCTCGCGAAAGCCCTGAAGCGTCCTAAAAAAGAAATCAACCTCTACGCCAAGCGCGCCCTTAACTACCGCAACCTCTACGACCCGGCCACCGGGCTGATGCGTGGCAAGAACCAGGATGGCACGTTTCAGTCGCCGTTCAATCCCTATAAATGGGGCGACGCTTTCACCGAAGGCAACAGCTGGCACTACAGCTGGTCGGTGTTCCACGATGTGCAGGGCCTGATCAACCTGATGGGAGGTAACGCCAACTTTACCGCCAAGCTGGATTCTGTCTTTACTCTGCCGCCTGTGTATGACGAGAGCTATTATGGTTCCGTTATTCACGAGATACGCGAAATGCAGATCGCCAACATGGGCCAGTACGCCCACGGCAACCAGCCCATCCAGCACATGATCTACCTCTACAACTATTCCGGCGAGCCCTGGAAGGCGCAGCACTGGGTGCGGGAGACCATGGACCGCATGTATACGCCAGCACCGGACGGCTACTGCGGCGACGAAGACAACGGGCAGACCTCGGCCTGGTATGTGTTCTCGGCACTGGGTTTTTACCCGGTTACGCCGGCCACCGACCAGTACGTACTGGGAGCACCTTTATTCAAAAAGGCAACGCTGCAGCTGGAGAACGGCAAGCAGCTGGTGATAACCGCACCGGAGAACAGTGCAGCCAATAAGTACATCACCAGCATGCGCCTGAATGGCAAGGACTACGACAAAAACTGGCTGAGCCACACCGAATTGTTAAAAGGAGCCACGATGGAGTTCCGCATGACAGACTCCCCTAACAAGGAGAGAGGCACGAAGAAAGATGCCTATCCTTACTCCCTGTCAAATGACAAATAATTTAACGCGATATCTATCCTATACCTTAAGTAAACCTAATAGTGTATGATCAAACTTGGAAACACACCCATTCGTGGCGTATTGCTGGCCGGGATCGTGCTGATGTGCAGTACAGGCATTTCCCAGGCGCAAACCGCGGCAGGGGCAGCAGCGGGAATACCCCTGAACAACCTGTCCTCTTTTAAAGATCCTGGCAAAAGCTGGCTGATCGCATCGGATGTAACCGCGAAACTGGACAAGGAGAACCTGCTAACATTGGTGGAAGGCGCTGGCGTTCTGGTTAACCAGCCTGGCAAAAAGAACAAAGGAACAGACCTGTATACCAACTTCGAGCATGGCGATATGGACCTGGAGCTTGACTTTATGATGGCAAAAGGGGCAAACTCCGGGGTATACCTGCAGGGGCGCTATGAGGTACAGCTGGAGGACAGCTGGAACGTTCAAAAACCCACTTCAGCCAACAACGGGGCCATTTATCAGCGCTGGGACGACAGCCGGCCGGCCGGGCAGCAAGGGTATGAGGGCTATGCTCCCCGCCAGAACGTGAGCCGGGCACCTGGCCTGTGGCAGCAGCTGAAACTCTCTTTTCAGGCACCCCGATTTGATGCCAGCGGTAAGAAGATTGAGAACGCCAAAATCCTGCGTGCCGAGCTGAATGGTGTGGTGATACATGAGAACGTAGAGCTCTCCGGTCCTACACGCGGCGCCATGAGAAATAATGAAGTGGCCACAGGGCCACTGCGTCTGCAGGGCGATCATGGCGCGGTGGCATTCCGCAACATCAAGATCACCAACTACGGAAAACCACGCCCTGAGCTTGTCAACCTGAAGTATAAGGTATACAAAGGAAAGTATGAGAAGGAGCCTGAGTACGACAAGCTGCCTCCCGAGGCGGAAGGGGAGTTGGTTGCGCTGACTTCTAATGTAATCACTTTTCCCAATAATTTCCTGATCCGCTATACCGGCACGCTGCGTGTGGCAGAGCCGGGTGAATATACCTTTAACCTGAGTGCGGCAGGGGGCAGAGGGATCATGAAGATCAACAACAAGGCGGTTATCCCGCTGGAAGGTAGAGACCAGCAGGGTACCGTGACCTTGCCTGCAGGGGACATGCCCTTTGAGCTGCTATACTCGAAGCTGGTAGAGTGGGGGAGCCCTGCAGTTGGACTGGCTGTTACCGGACCGGGCATTCGTCAGTACCTGGTGGGGGATCTTGTGAGTGGCGGGAACAACAATGCGGAGGGACCTATTCTGGTTGATGCTCCGGTTAACACGATCCTGCGCAGTTTCGCGGATCTGCCTGTTGCCAACAAAGACGGGGGCAATCGCACCAGGGTGGTGCATGCCGTGAACGTGGGCAGCCCGGAGCAGGTGCACTATACCTACGATCTGGATAAGGGGAACATGGTACAGGTATGGCGCGGCGGATTCCTGGATGCCACTCCCATGTGGTATAGCCGTGGCGACGGATCATCCCGGCCTATGGGCACAGTGCAGTACTTCGGACAGCCTGCCCTGGCGCTGGCTAAACTAAGCTCGCCGCAGGCCGCCTGGGCAGCCGATACAGCTGGCAGTGGCTACAAGCCGGAGGGCTATGATCTGAACAAAAGCGATCAGCCAACCTTCAGCTACCAGGTATACGGCACGATGGTGCAGGACGCGATCAAAGTGATTGATGGAGGAAAAGGGCTGCAGCGTGAGCTAACCGTACAGAGCCCGGTAGAGAACCTGTACGCTCGCCTGGCGCAGGGCAGTACCATTGAGGCTGTCGGCAAAGACATGTACCTGATTGACGGAAAGTCTTATTACATCCGGGTGGATGATGCCGGTGGAGCAAAGCCTGTTGTGCGGGACGCAAACAAGCAGAAGGAGTTGGTTGTGCCCGTACGCAGTAAACTCAGCTACTCTATTATTTTCTAACGTCAGAATTTCCTACTCATGAAACATACTCATATTAAAACACTACAACATGCTGCCCTATCCTTGCTGCTGACTGCGGCTACTGTAACAGGAATCCGTTCCACGGCCCTGGCTCAGGAGTCTCCGATGGAAGAGGACTATTTCAGGATTGCAAGTGTGAGAACGCCGGAGGGCGTGTTGCTGGAAGTCGGTGGTATGACCGTGCTGCCTTCGGGTGAGCTGGGCATCTCGACACGGCGCGGCGATGTATACATTGTAGAGAATCCTACGAGCCAGCAACCTTATTTCCGCAAATTCGCGTCAGGGCTGCATGAAATTCTTGGATTAGCCTACAAAGACGGCGCCCTGTACGCAGCGCAGCGCGGGGAACTGACCAAGATGATCGACACAGACGGAGATGGCAAGGCAGATAAGTTCAAGACTGTCTATGCCTGGCCCCTTTCCGGGCATTACCATGAATACAGCTTCGGGCCGAAGCTTGCCCCGGATGGTACTTTCTTTGTGACCGGCAACGTCGCTTTCGGTAGTGAGGAATGGTGGCGCGGCGAAAGCCGGGTGCCATGGCGCGGCTGGACGATGAAGATCAGCGAAGACGGCAAACTGGAGCCCTGGGCAACAGGTATGCGCTCACCGGCCGGGATAGGCGTCATCGATGGAGAGCTCTTCTATACCGACAACCAGGGCGATTGGATCGGTTCAGGTGCGCTATGGCATGTGACAAAAGGAGCCTTTACAGGTCACCCTGCCGGCCTGCGCTGGACCAACCAGCCAAACTCACCGCTTAAATTGACGACGGAACAGATGTATGCCCAAGTGGATCCCCGGCAGGTAAAGGATGCCAACGGCCGTTACATCAAGCCGGAGAATGTTGTCGATGATAAGTTTGTGACGATGTTCGACCTGAAAGAATCCCTGCCTGGCTTGCGTTTGCCTGCTGTATGGCTGCCGCACGGTATCCTGGGTATCTCGAATTCGGAGCCCCTGAAGATTCCGGAAGAAAACTTTGGCCCGTTCGGCGGGCAGATGCTGGTAGGCGACCAAGGGATGAGCCTTATTTCGCGCGTGTTCCTGGAGAAGGTGAACGGCGAATACCAGGGGGCGGCCTTCTTGTTCAGGGCTGGCTTCCAGTCCGGCGTGCTGCGCATGGCCTGGGCAAAAGACGGCTCTTTGTTTGTAGGAGAAACCAACCGTGGCTGGGGCTCGGCCGGTGAAGCCAACCAGGGGCTGCAGCGCCTGGTATGGAATAACAAAGTGCCCTTCGAAATGCGGGCTGTCCGTGCCATGCCGGACGGGTTCGAGATCGAGTTCACCAAGCCTGTCGACAAAAAGTCGGCGGAGGATATAGCCTCCTACAGTGTTTCCAGCTTCACCTATAAATACCAGGCGGTATACGGAAGCCCTCCTGTGAACACAGAAGAGTGCAAGATAAAAGGCGTGAAAGTGTCAGAGGATGGCATGAAAGCGCGTATTGTGGTGGATAATCTGCGCCGCTACTACGTCCATGGCATCACGCTGGGCGGGGTGCGGGAGCGCGATAACTCCTATTCGCTGGTACACCCAACTGCTTATTACACGCTCAACAACATACCCGAAGGACGGAAGCTTCCGTTGAGCGAGGTGAGTACCAAAAGCTCTGCCGCACCAAAGGCAAATGCAACCGCTACGTCAGCCAAAGCGACAACCACTAAAAAAGCTGCTCCAGCCAAGGCAAGTGCTGCTGCTAAGCCAGCTGCGGGCAAGGTTGCTGCAAAAACTGCCGCTCCTACCTACATCGAAGTGAAGGGACTGCTGGCAAAGTATACCTGTGTGGCCTGCCACAACCCGGAGAAGAAACAGGTAGGGCCAGCCTATGTGGATGTAGCCAAGCGCGGGTATACTCCTGAGCGGATTGTAAAACTGATTCACAACCCGGAGCCGAAGAACTGGCCTGATTATGCGACCGAGATGCCGCCTATGCCACAGGTTTCGAAAGAGGATGCCCTCAAGATTGCCAAATGGATCAATTCACTGGCTCCTGCCGGCAAAGCTTCTGCTAAATAGGGCGGATCGGATTTTTACTGCTTCTTACACAACATCTATACCTGTTCGGGAACATGAGCAGGTATGGATGCTGTGTTCCGGAGCTGCGTTGCTTAGTTGAATACAGAACTGTCATTCATTCAGGTGTTCACCTTATACCTTCTACTAACATATGATTCAGATGAAAAAAACTTATTTACTCTTACTGCTTGTTGCTACTGCGCTGGCGACATATGCATGTGCGACTACTCCGGGCGGTAATGCGGCCAAAGCGGATAACACACTGACCAAGGCAGAAAAATCGGCCGGTTGGGTCCTGCTCTTTGATGGGACAAGTATGGAGGAGCATTGGAAAGGATTTAGAAAAGAAGGAGTGCCGGCTGCCTGGCAGATAGAAGATGGCGCCATGGTACTTGCCAGCGCCGGAGGCGGAGATATCATCACCCGGAATGAATACAAGGATTTTGAGCTGACGCTGGACTGGAAAATATCGGAAGGCGGTAATAGCGGTATCTTCTTTAATGTGTCGGAAGACCCGAAGTTCAGGTATACCTGGCAAACCGGACCTGAGATGCAGATCCTGGACGATGAACGGCATCCGGATGCCAAAATGGGCAAAAACAATAACCGGCAGGCAGGCGCCAACTACGACCTTCATCCCCTTTCTGAGCCCGCTGTGAAGCCGGTGGGAGAGTTTAACACCGCGCGCCTGATCGTGAAGGACGGAAAAGTAACCCACTACCTGAACGGTAAGAAAGTAGTGGAGTATACCCTCTGGAGCCCTGAGTGGGAGCGCATGGTGAAGGAAAGTAAGTTTGCCAGCATGCCGGACTACGGGCGTTACAAAAGCGGGCACATCGCTTTGCAGGACCACGGTGACAAGGTATGGTTCAAGAACATCAAGATACGGCCGCTCTAAATTTTGCGTATGAAAAAGCTATTGACACTTTGCCTTCTGCTTTGCGCGACCCTGCAGGTATACGCGCAGGTTGCACCGGAGCAAAAACAAACAGTAGGGGGGAAGAAATTGAAAAATGCCACTTCCGGAAACCCGATCTTTCCGGGATGGTATGCCGATCCGGAAGGCGTAATATTTGGGAAAAAGTACTGGATATACCCGACGTACTCAGCCCCCTATGAGGAGCAGGTGTTTATGGATGCGTTCTCCTCACCGGATCTGGTGAACTGGACAAAGCATAGCCGCATTATTGACACAGCCAGTATCAAGTGGGCAAAAATAGCCATGTGGGCTCCTTCTATCGTTGAGAAGGACAAGAAATATTACCTGTTTTTCGGCGCAAACGATATCCAGAGCAACAACGAGCCCGGAGGTATAGGGGTAGCCGTGGCCGACAATCCTGCCGGCCCTTTCAAAGACCATCTGGGCAAGCCGCTGATCGATCAGTTTCACAATGGGGCACAACCCATCGACCAATTTGTTTTCAAGGATGAGGACGGGCAGTATTACTTGCTGTATGGAGGATGGAGACACTGCAATATTGCGAAGCTCAACGCTGATTTTACCGGCTTTATTCCTTTTGAAGACGGCAGCACATTCCGGGAAATAACACCCGAAGGGTATGTGGAAGGGCCGTTTATGTTTAAGAGAGGAGGCAAGTACTACTTTATGTGGTCAGAAGGCGGCTGGGGAGGCCCCGATTACCGGGTAGCCTATGCCATCGGCGACTCACCGCTTGGCCCTTTTAAACGCATTGATACCATCCTGAAGCAGGACCCGGAAGTTGCCACCGGGGCCGGACACCACTCCGTGATTCACAACAAGGGGCAGGACAAATGGTATATTGTTTACCACAGAAGGCCACTAGGAGAAACAGGCCGAGACCATAGAGTCACCTGCATCGACTACATGGAGTTTGACACGAACGGGTATATAAAGCCTGTCAGAATCACGAAGGAAGGCGTATCCAGGCAAAAAATAAGGTAAACCAAGCCGGCAAAGCGGAATTTGGCAAACAGAAGCAATAGATAGAAATTGCTTCTGCCCGCAGGTGCTTTCCTTTCTGGCTTCCTGGTTGCCTGCCAGTCTTTTTGCGGGTGGTTTTGCGCAGGATAAAACGGCAGGTGCTGTTAGCGAATGTCATAAGAAGGGAAATGAGCATCCTGTAATGAAGGTATAAGCTTTTGATTCAGTAGGGTATAGCCTGTTGAAAGTTATTGCTGCATCCGCTAACCTTATGCTGGCTGCTCGTTATCTAGGTGGGATTGCCCCCTTCGTATCGGTGTATTATCCGCTTCAAAGAAATAAT
>NZ_JSYF01000284.1:0-2585 GCF_054824225.1 Pontibacter sp. HJ8 | reverse complement strand
GGGGCGAAGGTATAGCTATACCTTCGCCCCGCTTTTTTATAAACAGGAAAGTTTATTTCTTATTGAATTCGCCGTTCTTGATCATGTTGATCAGCTGGATGATGGCAAAGGGGCTGACGGTCGGGAACATATTCCGCTGCTCCTGTTTCTGTACCTGTTGCATGTTCCAGTTCCGGAAGTTAGCATTGCCGTCCATGGGCGTTGACTTGAAAAGTTCTTCCAGCCGTTTGGGGTCCAGGTTGCGCAACGCCACAGCCATGCCGTCGTCGGGCAGTTTCACGGCCAGCACCGCCTGTCTGAAATCGCGCTCGGTCGCCCAGGGGAATACCTCCACTTCGGGCAGCTCGGTAGGGTCTTCCTGCATCTGCATGATGATGGAGTAGCCCTGGCTCTGGTAATTTTTCGGTATGATGAGGTACTGCTTTTTATACCCGATGGCGCTGAATACCACGCTGTCCCCGGTTAGTACAGGCACCGAGAAGAACCCGTATTGGTTGGTATGGGTACCGCGGCCGGTTTTGGGAACGTACACGTTCACGCCGGCCACGCCATACAGGCTGTCGCCGATGGTCACAAATCCGGAGAGTTGCACCACCCGCTTCTGCCCCTGCGCCGCCGCTTCGCCAGGCGCTCCCAGCAGCAGCGTGATCAGCACTATTAGCGGCAGCAGCAGGCTGGCACCGCGTTTATTCTTGAGCATGAGTTGTTGTAAAATAGGATTCATGTAGTACAATAATACTTCATATAATTTTATTATAGCAGCTTTTGGCTAATTTTGTTCTGACAGTCAGTTCCTCTATGCGGCTCAAACACTTCAGTATTTCCTTCGGCGAACAGGTTTTAAAGGCACTGGCAGACGAATCGCGCCTGCGCATTTTGAGCCTCATTCTCCGTAACAAAGAAATGTGCACCACCGACCTGGAGCAGGTCCTGGACTTTACCCAGACCAAAACCTCGCGTCACCTGGCCTACCTTCGCAACGCGGGCCTGGTAGCCCCCCGCAAGCTGGACCAATGGGTATACTACTCTTTAAAGGAGGAAGCCGGGGATTTCGTTCAACAAATCTATTCTTATCTGGAGCGCGACGCGATGCTGCAAAAAGACCAGGAGATTTACCAGATCCTTTTTTCTAACCGGGAGCTTGCCATTAACAAGATACACACCCGCCGCTGGACGAATGCCTGAACTTAGACAGGTACTTGAGCCAATGGTTTAAACTGAGGTATAGCGCTTTTAGTATAGAATAGCCCCGAAGGAACCTAATTTTTTTTCAAACATACGCCCTACCTGCGCGTTTCAATTTAGCTGACGCCCTTTATTATGAAATCATACAAGCACCTGTTTTTTGACCTGGACCATACCCTCTGGGATTTTGAGAAGAATTCCGAGGAGACCCTCTATACCTTGTACCAGGAGTTCAGCCTGGAGTCTTTCGGCAAATTTGACTGCGACTCTTTTTACAAAAAATACAAGTTCGTCAACAACCGCCTCTGGGACCTCTATAACAAAGGAAAGATCGATCAGAAGGAGCTCCGCGAGCAGCGGTTCGTCAGAACCCTGACGGGGCTGGGGCTGGAGGAGCATCAGGTACCGGCAGGATTATCCGAGGCCTATACCGACCTGTGCCCTACCAAGACGGCCGTATTCCCCTATACCTTCGAAGTGCTGGCCTACCTGCAACCCCGATATGGGCTCCACATCATTACGAATGGCTTTAAAGATGTGCAGCACATCAAAATGAGCGGTTCTAACCTGACGGGCTATTTTAAGGAGATCATCACCTCCGAGTGCTGCGGGTATAAAAAGCCGGACAAACGCATATTCGAGCACGCCCTGGACCGGATACAGGTCCGTCCGGAGGAGTGCCTGATGATTGGCGACAACCTGGAATGCGACATAGACGGGGCCAGGGCAGCAGGTTTGGACCAGGTATTCTTTAACCCTGAAAAAAACCCGGGCAAACTGCGCCCCAGACCGACCTACCACATACACTGCCTCAGCGAGCTGCAGGAGATCCTATAAAACAAAAGAGCCCGGCGTGCCGGGCTCTTTTGTTTGAACGCTGGTTGCGTTAGTCTTTGATGTCGCCTTTGGTTTCCAGCGCGCGAAGTTCGCCTTGCAGGAGCTTGATCTTGGCTTTGTCGTCAGCACCCAGCTGCTTTTCCACTACATTTTTGCGGGCATCGAGCTGATTAATCACAGCGTGCACCTTCTTCCATTCCTGGTCAGACCAGTTGGCTTGTTTGGCCCGGGCGCTTTCCAGCAAGGTAATGTAAGCCTGGCGGAGGTTCTCTGCTGTCAGCTTACTGACGTCAGCATATTCGCCCAGCAATTCCTGCTGCCATTGTTTTACACTGTTATCATCCTGTGCAATTGCTACAGCAACAGGTATGGCAGGCGTATGCAAGGTATAGTTGGCGGCTTCGGCAGCAAAGGAAAAGCCCAGTGCGCCTGCCAGCATGATTTTAGCGAGTATTTTATTATTGTTCTTCATAACTTATTTATTCTAATTAAAGCTGTCCCAATTCGACAGCGAGTACCTAATACGCAAAAAAGTGCAAAAAGGGTTTCGAAAAGCAGACTTC
>NZ_JSYF01000283.1:0-2818 GCF_054824225.1 Pontibacter sp. HJ8 | reverse complement strand
CAACAAAGACCGTGGCGTGTACAAAACCACCGACGGCGGCAAGACCTGGAAGAAGACCTTATACCTTGACGAGAACACAGGCGCCATTGACCTGGAAGTTGACCCACAGAACCCCAACAACGTGTATGCGGCCATGTGGCACCGGGAGCGCCGCGCCTGGGACTTTGTGGAGGGCGGCAAAACATCCGGTATACATAAGTCTACCGATGGCGGCAATACTTGGACCCGCGTCACAACCGCTGGCAGCGGCTTCCCGACTTCGGAGGGCGTAGGCCGCATCGGTCTAAGCCTGTTCCCGGGCAACCCGAACATCCTCTACGCTTTCCTGGATAACCAGGAACTGCGTCCGGCGGAGAAGAAGGAGTCCAAGGCAGGCGAGCTGCAACAGGAGCAATTCAAAGGTATGACGGCAGAGGCTTTTCTGGCCCTGAACGACAAAGCCCTGAACGACTTCCTGGACAACAACCGCTTCCCGGCCAGGTATAGCGCCAAAACAGTGAAGGCCGATGTGAAGAGCGGCAAGATTAAGCCGGCTGCGCTGGCAGAATACCTGGTTGACCCGCTGTCCGTGACCACGGAAGCTCCAGTGAAAGGGGCGGAGGTATACCGTTCGGACGATGGCGGCAAAACCTGGAAGAAGACGCACGACAAGCCCATCGACGACATGTACTCGAGCTACGGCTACTACTTTGGTGTCGTTCGGGTAGCACCTTACAACCCGGATAAGATCTACATCCTGGGTGTGCCGATCCTGACATCGGATGACGGCGGCAAAACTTTCCGCAACATCGAAGGGGACAATGTACACTCCGACCACCAGGCGTTGTGGGTGAGCCCCGACAAGCCCGGTTACCTCATCAATGGCAACGACGGTGGCCTCAACATCACCTACGACGACGGCAAAACCTGGGCCATCGCCAACACGCCTTCCGTGGGTCAGTTTTATGCCATCGCAGTCGACATGGAAAAACCGTACAACGTGTATGGCGGCCTGCAGGACAACGGCACGTGGTATGGTCCGAGCAACTACAAGTTCAGCTCCGACTGGACACAGACCGGCCGCTACCCCTACCAGCGTCTGGGTGGTGGCGACGGCATGATGGTGCAGATCGACACCCGCGACAACAACACGGTATACCTGGGATCCCAGTATGGCAATTATGCCCGCGTGAACAAGCGTACCGGCGAGCGTGTGTCTGTGAAGCCAAGCCATGAGCTGGGCGAAACGCCACTGCGCTTCAACTGGGAAAGCCCGATCCACCTGAGCCGCCACAACCAGGATATCCTCTACTTCGGCTCCAACAAGTTCCACCGCTCTATGAAGAAGGGCGAAGACATGCAGACGCTTTCCGGTGACCTGACCAATGGCGGTCTCAAAGGTGATGTGGGTTTCGGTACCCTGACCTCGATCAACGAGTCGCCTTTGCGCTTTGGTTTGCTTTATACTGGTTCTGACGACGGGGCTATCCATGTTTCACGAGACGGAGGGTATAACTGGGAGAACATCTCCAAGAAACTGCCGCAGAACATGTGGGTATCGACCGTAGTGGCTTCCAACCACAAAGAGAACCGCGTCTATACCTCGCTCAACGGGTACCGCTGGGATGACTTCACGCCTTACCTGTACGTGTCGGAAGACAACGGCAAAAAGTGGGAGCGCCTGGGAAGCGGCCTGCCACAAGAGGCGATCAACGTCGTAAAGGAAGATCCGAAAAACCCGGACCTGCTCTACGTGGGCACCGACCACGGCCTATACATCTCCCTGGACAGAGGCAAAAGCTTCATGCAGATGCGCAATGGTATGCCGGCTGTTTCGGTACACGACCTGGTAGTACACCCACGCGACAATGACCTGGTGGTTGGTACGCACGGCCGCTCCATCTACATTGCAAACGTGGATCACCTGCAGCAACTGACACCGGAGATCAGGAACCAAAAACTGCACCTGTTTTCTTTCCAGCCAATGCAGCACAGTACCTTCTGGGGAAGAAGCCGCGGGGCCTGGGGACAAGCCATGGAGCCAAACCTGGAGATACCGTTCTATACCTCGCAGGCTGGTACCACGACCATCCGTATCAAGACAGAGAAAGGACAAGTACTACAGGAGCTGAAAGATGAGAGTGAGCGAGGGCTGAACTACGTCGCCTATAACCTCTCGGTAGCAGAAGCCAACAGCAAAGCCTATGAAACGGCCCTGAACGCCAGCAAAAAAGAAGGCGATGAAGCAGTGAAAGTGACAGCTGCTGACAACAAGGTCATCTACCTGCAGCCCGGTAAGTATACCGTAGAAGTAGAAACTGCCGATGGTAGCAAGGCTACTTCCGAGTTCACGTTGAAAGCACCGGAACGCAGAACAAGAAGCTAAGGTATAGATTATCATAAAACAAGAAAGGCAGCCCGATGAGGCTGCCTTTCTTGTTTTATACCTCCAAGCCTTTATAGAATCGGCTGCAAAAGGTTTTGAAAATAAATTTTCCAAATCTGCTGCTAAATCTTGCTACATTTAAATTTGCTATAAAACCATCTTCTCTATGTCATTGCAATACCCGGAGAGCCGTGCGCGTACTTATATTTTTCTACTCCTGATAGGTATAGGGCTTTATTCATTGTTGCCGTTTTTGTTACTCACCTTGTACATTCACCCTACTGCAGATGATTTCAGCTTTGCCATACGGGATACCTCGCTCGATTTCCTTACTGCTCAACTAGTATATTATCTGAACTGGTCCGGCAGATATTTTGGGACAGCCATTGTGCGGCTTAGCCCTTTGACCTTTGATTCCATGGTAGTGTATAAGTTATACGCTTTCCTCCTGCT
>NZ_JSYF01000282.1:0-9584 GCF_054824225.1 Pontibacter sp. HJ8 | reverse complement strand
AAAGCAGCCCCTTTAGTGCCTGTTATACAAGTTCTTAGACTCCTAAAATACAAAAAGACCGCCCATAAAAACGGGCAGCCTTTTTGACAACAAAAACAGGAAAATTACCGGATCAGCAGCGTTTAGGGCATGGACAAATCCCCGCTTCTCCACTGATGTAAACCAGACGCCGGTGATCAGCAAAGTGTCATCTGCGCCAGTAAAAAACACAAACAAACAATTATCACTATAACATCTAATCTTTTAGCCGTGCGCTAACCTTCAGACGACTCACGGCCCAAACATGTCACTTGGATCGAGCGGCCCGTTGAAGGTGAGGTTAAGCCGAAAACCCGCTTCAGGCGGCAGTGCTGTTTCATACTCTCCTGTCACTTCCAGGTATGCTTCCCCGTCAGTGGCCGGCGGGTGTCGCAGCTGCCAAAAGCCAGCAGTACGGCAACATTCCAACTTACTCTTTTCATAGCCAGAATAGCCATTAGCTATATAGCATAAAGACAACGATAATCGTGCCAATAGCTTGTATAAAATGGCGCTGAAAAGAAAAATATTTCAGGCAGCGTTGTCACCTAGCTGCTTATCTTTTTAGCAGCTTTGCAGGTTAATCAAGCGCTGCCAGGTATAGCGGCGGCTAAAGATATGGGATTGCTGCAGCAAGCTTTCGTGTACGGGCTCCTGTTGCCGGCCTGCGGGCTTTGCTGCGGCAGGAACCCTGGAACAGCAGACACCAGCGGGCGCCATACCTGTGCTTTCGTTTATACCTGACAGAAACACTCATTTGCTATCACAAACATGAAAACCATTATTCTCCTTGTCATCTCCAACATCTTCATGACCTTTGCCTGGTACGGCCACCTGAAGTATAAAGACACGCTGCTCTGGAAGGTGATCCTGGTGAGCTGGCTGATCGCTTTCTTTGAATACTGCTTTCAGGTGCCGGCCAACCGCATCGGCCACGGGCAGTTTACCGCTTTCCAGCTCAAGACCATACAGGAGGTTATTACACTGGTGGTATTTGTCGGTTTTTCGGTGCTATACCTGAAGGAGGAAGTCAAATGGAACTACATCGTCGGCTTCATCTTCATCCTGCTGGCCGTATTCTTCGTCTTCAAAAAGTGGTAGTGGTTACTCCTCCCGAATTATACCATCTCATGGCGTCCTGCTAACTGTTTCCTGACACCTGTTAACTGTTTTTCTGGTAACTCTCTCCTACTGACCGCGTTAGCTTGAACAGGTAAGGTTGTTGAATATTGAAAAGGAGGTTAACATGTCCATGAACTTTGAAAATTATCAGAAAGAAGCGAAAACCTGGTTGCACGAATTATGTCACTACCTCGGCATACAGGACGAGAAGAAAGCGGCCCGTATTTTTCGGGCGGTGCTGCATGCGATCCGGGACCGTATCCCGGCTGGCGAGGCCATACACCTGGCGGCCCAGCTCCCTATCGTCTGGAAAGGCATCTACTTTGATGGCTTTACGATGCACGAAGAGCCGGTCCGCATACGCCACGAGGAAGAGTGGCTGGAATTTATCCGTTCCAAAGATGCCTTTGCAGAGGATGCCGACTTCCCTACCCTGGAACATGCGCACTATGCCTTTCAGGATGTCATGAAGTTCCTGCGCAGCCGCATCTCGGAAGGACAGTATAACCAGATCACCCATGCACTGCACTCAGACCTGATTGTACCTGCTTAAAGGCGAATGAAAACATGCGACAAAAACAGAGCCCGGCGTAGTGACCGGGCTTTTTGTTTTTGTCCTGCTATACCTGGCCCGGGCTTGCGCTCCCAAAACTTATACCTCCGGCATGGGCAAAATTCCGCCATATGCTATACCTTTATGCCAACAGGCACCCATCCGGAGGAGGCGAATTGCTGCAGGTGCTTATGCCTGCAGCGTGACGGATGCAGGCGGCTATACCGGATGGCTTAAAGAAGAACGTATGAAAAAATGGCTAATAAACCCCGTTGCACTTGTGCTGCTCGTATTGGCAAGCTGCCAGAGCGGCCCATCGGAAGCAGAGCAGCAGCAGGCGCTGGAGGCAGAGGTCATGCAGCTGCATGACAAGGCCATGGCGGACATGGGCAAAATCTACCGGCTGCGCCGTAACCTGGCCACCCTGCAGGATTCTCTGACCCGGCAACCTGCTGATACCGCCGTGCTCTCCCGCCTCCATACCCGCATCGGGCAGCTCGATGAAGCCGATGAAGCCATGATGGACTGGATGCGGCATTATAAACCACCTACGAACCTCCCGCATCCGGATGCCATGCAGTACCTGCAGGAGGAGCACACCAAAATGAAACGTGTAAAATCGCTGATGGACAGCACGATCAGCAATGCACAAGAAACTTATGCGACTTATGGACCACAATAAATTTAAGAAGCTGGCAGTTGCTTTGCTGCTGGCGGTATCAACCGGATTTTGGCAAGGCTGTTCCGACAAATCATCCGCAGCCAATGGCGACCTGCCTATACTGGGGGAGCGGGAGGTGGTAGAGCGCCAGGTCGATGGCCGGCAAGTAACGGATACGGTCTACCACCAGATCCCTGACTTCGCCTTCATCAACCAGGACAGCCAGGTAGTGACCAGCCTCACCCTGCAGAACAAGGTATACGTGACGGACTTCTTCTTCACTACCTGCCCGACCATCTGCCCCAAAATGAAGAGCCAGATGCTGCGGGTGTATGAAACCTATAAGGACGAGCCGCAGCTCATGTTGCTTTCCCATACCATCGACCCCAAACACGACACAGTGGCCGTGCTGCGCGACTATGCCGACCGGCTTCAGGTAAGCAGTGACAAGTGGCACTTCGTGACCGGTGCAAAAGACAGCATTTATGATATAGCCATGCAGTACATGGTCACGGCGCTGGAAGATGCGGACGAGCCCGGCGGATTTGTGCACAGCGGCGCATTCGTGCTGGTAGATCAGAACCGCCATGTGCGGGGCATATACGACGGCACCGATCCGGCCCAGGTAGACCAGCTCATACAGGACATCGGGAAACTGCTGCCCAAAAAGAAAAAAAAGAAGGATGCGGATAAAAAGTAAGCTGATCGCTCCGGCTGCCGGTATGGCCGCCCTGCTCACCCTTACCCAGTGCTTCACGGACCGCCAGAACGAAGGCGAGCGCCTGTATACCCAGTACTGCGCCAACTGCCACATGGACGATGGCAGTGGCCTCCGCAACCTGATTCCGCCCCTGGCCGGTGCCGACTACCTCGTAAACCACCGCGACGAGCTGGCCTGCATCATACAGCACGGGCAAACAGGCAACATTGTCGTGAATGGCAAAAACTACAACCAGGGTATGCCGGCCTTCGAGCACCTCAACAAAGGACAGATCACGAACATCCTGAACTATGTGCAGACCAACTTTGGCAACAGCAACGAACGCTTCACGATACCCGAAGTAGAGAAGTACCTGGATAAATGCCGCCACCTGCCGGAGCAGTAACGTATTCGTACTTCACCCGCGCTTTTTTAAGGATGCCGCACCGGAGGAAAAATATACCCGCAGGAAAAGTTTTGCTTTGAAGTAGGTATGGAAAAGGCTCCATAATTGCTCGTATACCTTTTCTTTAACCAGCCAGGCTTTAGACATAAAAAACGGCGCTGCAACCGAGGTTGCAGCGCCGTTTTGCTATCGGCTTCGCGTCCGATTTAGCGTCCAAAGTCATCCTGCACCCGCACGATGTCGTCTTCATTAGACGGGTTCTCCGCGTCGGTGTGCTGCCATATCTCGGCCAGTACGCCCCAGCCCTCCAGCCCTACCAGGCGGTGACGCTCTCCCTGGCGCAACGTGATCAGATCACCTGGATTGAAAGTCTTAAGTTGTCCTTCCTCGTCCGTATCGCTGGTGACGACGCCTACGCTGCCTTTCACGACTTTCCATACCTCGGCCCGGCGGTGATGGTACTGCCAGGAGAGGCGCTTCTCAGGCGCTACCAGCAAGATCTTGGGGCTCAGCTTTCCGGATATCTTCAGCTCGTCTACCGGCATGCTGTCGAAATACGTATTGGCAAAGTCCTGCGCCTGTGATTCGTCGATCACAAAGAAACCACCCCAGGGTCTGGACTGATCCTGGCTGCTGATGTTGAATCCCTGCTCTTTTAGTTTTTGTTCTGTTTCCTGAAAAAGGACTTCTTTGGAAGTAGCTGTCGTCATGTTTTATTCGGGTTTGTAAGGGTATACGTCTTTGGTTACAGGTATAGCTCAGGTTCACTGTCCTGTGTTACCGCAGGATAAGCTAACGGAAATAAGGTGGTATCAGTTGGAGAACCGGGATGTAAAGTTTAGGATTATCCTTTAATTGGCAAAATAGTGTATTGGGATTAGATATAAAAATGGGGGACGGCTCCCAGCTATAAACTTATCGTCGGCTCTGTCCTGCCGCCGCCCGGAGCACCTGCACCTTTCAGTAAAATGCATTTGTTAAACGGGATTTCCGGAAATAGCCTGCATAAAAAAATCCGCCTGGCTGTAAACCAGGCGGATTTTAAAGAAAACATAAAGTCAAGCTTAGTTTTTACCGGTGTAAGCCACCAGGATCTGGCGCAGCCACTTCAGCATGAGTAATATTGCAAAGGCAGCCAGTAAGGAGCCAATACAGTTCACCAGGAAGAAAAATGCCTTATGGTCATACACATCCCACATACTGGCCAACACACCTGATAACTTGTTACCAATAGAAGTTGCCAGGAACCATCCTCCCATCATCAGGGCCGTCAGGCGTGGCGGGCTCAGTTTCGATACCAGCGACAAGCCCATCGGGCTCAGGAACAGCTCCCCTACCGTGATCACCGCATACGAGCCAACAAGCCACATGGCAGAGCTTTTTTCAGCACCGTTCATACCTGCAAATACAGCCCCTACCATAACGAGCGTGCTCATGGCCGTGATGACCAATCCCCACATGATCTTGGCAGGCGTTGAGGGCTCTTTGTTTCGCTTGCGCAGGAAGGCGAAGAACCACACCACCAGCGGCGTAAGCAGGATAACAAAGAACGGGTTGATCGACTGGAAAAGCTCGGTCGAGATCAGGGAAAGCGGTCTGCCTTCTTCCGGCCAGTGCTGCTCTGGCAGGTTGTTCAGGTAAGGCGCAACCCCTTCTTTGGTGATCACTTTGCCCGCTTCATCGGTACGCGCCCGGAAATTCTGATCGTAATCCGGCACTGTGGCGACACTTTGGTCTACTTCCTGTACCATACCGATCGCTCCGGCAGGTCCTGTTAAACCATCAGCCATACCGCGGTCTGTATAATATTCGGCCCAGGTGGTCAGGGCAGTACCGTTCTGTTTAAAGATGGCCCAGAAAACAATAACCACTGCAAAGATGGAAAGCAAGGCGGCAATCGGTCTTTTATCTTCGGATGAAGCACGTGCCCACAAAGAACCGTAGAACACCATGATCGGAATAGCTCCGAAAATGAAGGCATCGGTAGAGTCCGACCCGAAAATGCTGCCAGGTATAAGTACCCAGCCCAGCACACCGGCAATCACGGCAGGCAGGATCACGACACCAAAGATACGCATCAGCGACATGTCGTTGTCAGCCACAGGCTTGCGTACATCGGCATCTTTATAATGCTTATTGCCCAGCCAGAAAATGACCACGCCCAGCAGCATGCCTACGCCCGCCGCAGCAAACGCATAGCCCCAGCCGTAGTTGTTTCGCAGGTAAGAAGCCACAAAAGGAGCAATAAAAGCACCCACGTTTATCCCCATGTAGAAGATGTTATAGCCGGTATCTTTCTTATCCTGGTATTCCGGGGCAGAGTATAACCCACCCAGCAAAGTCGAAATATTTGGCTTAAAAAACCCGTTGCCGATAATGATCAACCCAAGCGAAAGGATCATCGCCAAGTCACCGGGCAAGGCTAAGCCCACATACCCAATGGCCATCAGAATGCCCCCGATCGATATGGATAACCTGTATCCCAGCACACGGTCGGCAAGCAGGCCGCCTAAAAATGGCGTCAGGTATACAAATGCGATGAACGTACCGAAAATATCCGATGCACTTTCTTTGGAGATTCCGAGGCCGCCGTTCTGTGCATCGATCATGTACAGGAAGAAAATGGCCAGCATCAGATAGAAGCCAAACCGCTCCCACATTTCGGAAAAGAAAAGGTAATAGAGCCCTTTTGGGTGTTTTGATGAAGTTTTAGACATTTTATATCGGGAAATTTTTTTTGAAAATAAACATACTCTGCAAGCCCTCAAAATGAAAAATACTCTGCAAGAGCGAATTCAGTACCGTGAACAATCTGTATACACTTCATATTCACCCTTTAGCAGCCTCTCCCTGGTGAAAGAAAGTTTCGTGTACTTTGCTTATTCACAGCTGGATTTGCCTGAACCAAGGCCTTCCGGTGCACCAAAAAGGTGCTACTACCGGTCCTATACCTGTGGGCTAGGATCGATCGATCATTCCATCCGGAGGTTTGCTACAAAAAACATGTGAGCCTTTCTTTTCTTCCCGGTGCCAACAATAACACACGGAACCAAGGAGTGCCCAATCGGTTTACTATTGCTGATTTAGTTAACCTTGTTTGGGTATCCGGCACATTCAGATCATGCAATTAGATCAGTGCTGCCTTCTAAGGAGCCTGCTTCTTCAAACGATCATCCATATCAGGAGGCGCGCCGATCGGAGCTGTACAATACCTGCAACCTGAAATGCTGGACCTGTATGACACAGGTAGCGCAGAAAACAAAAAACCCACTCTACAAGGCTGTAAAGCGGGTTTTTGATATTGTAACTGTGATCCCATTTGGATTCGAACCAAAGACCTACTGCTTAGAAGGCAGTTGCTCTATCCAGCTGAGCTATGGGACCAGCGTCCTCAGGAGAGCAGTAGCTCTACCCTTAAACAAAAAATTTCGGAATTGCTTCCGAAATTTTTTTAGTCGGGGTGGCAGGATTCGAACCTACGACCTCCACATCCCAAATGTGGCGCGATACCGGGCTACGCTACACCCCGAACTATTATGCCTTCAACTCCGGTAAGCGATTTGACTCGCTGTTTAATGTTGAACGCGGTGCAAAAGTAAGCGAAGAATTTAAATTGTCAAAACATTTTCAATTTATTTTTTTCACTCGCGGAGGAGGGGGGATTCGAACCCCCGGTACCGTTACCAGTACGGCAGTTTAGCAAACTGCTGGTTTCAGCCACTCACCCACCCCTCCGGGTCTCTCCCTGCTGAAGAGATTGCAAACATACTACAATAAATCAGATCACACAATAGCAGCTTCTAAAATTTTCGCTTCCAAACCCTGCTGAAACATGCTCTGGCTGCTTTCCCAAGGACTAACTAGCTGATTCTATTCGGTTTTCTTCCACTAATTTTTTTCTGAAATATTTCAAAATAATTTCAGTTAAAGTCCCTACTCAGCCCCTGCTATACCTGCGAGGCTGCTCGTCCTCCTCTTTATTGGCTTTCCCTGCTACCTGATAACCCGCAACATTGGCTTTCCTTTCCTATATTTGTAGACGGGCGTCACCAGAAGCCTGCTCAACATGACCTGGTATCAAACTATTACCTTGCTCGAAATATTATTCGGTCTATTGTTCTTCGGACTTTATATCGGGTACCTGCTGCGCGTAAGCCGCGTGGCCGGATTCTTCGGGCAGCGGCCACATGGGGTATGGATCAAGTTTATGCTGCGTATTGTGTATGTGGCCCTGCTCATCATTGCCATCTTAGGTCCTTCGTTCGGCGCCATGAAGAAAGAGATCAGGACCATCGGGAAAGATATCTACATCGCCGTAGACCTGTCCGGCTCCATGGATGCGACCGATGTGCAGCCTTCGCGGCTCGAGCGGGCCAAGAACGGCATGCTGCGGCTGATCAGCCGGTTCAACTCAGACCGGATCGGGCTCATCGTATTTTCGTCAGAAGCCTATATACACAGCCCCCTTACCTACGATCAGAATGCCCTGGAAATATACCTGCAGACCCTGCGCACCGGGCTAATGCCACATGGCGGCACCAACTACAGCCCCGTGCTCGAACTGGTCTCTCAAAAGTTCGGACAGTCGGCATCGCCCGAGGCCGATGAGCAGAAAGCCCGTATCCTGGTGCTCATCAGCGACGGCGAAGACTTTGGCGGTAAGGTAAAAGAGTGGGCGGCGCGGCTCAACGAACAGAATATACGGGTCTTTGCCCTGGGAGTAGGCACTACAGAAGGCAGCAAGATACCTGCCGGCAATGACTTCCGGAAAGACCGCAACGGCGAGGTGGTGATCACCAAGCTCCACCCGGAGGCGCTGGTGCAACTGGCGGAGGCCACCAACGGAGAATATTTCGAGATCAATGAGCAGGTAAGTGAGATCAACCGCCTTATCAGTGCCATTAACAACATTGAGGGCGAAATGCGGGAAAGCAAAACGATAGACGTAACAGCCAACAAATACGTTTACCCTTTGGCGCTGGCCCTGCTTTTCATCCTGCTCGACGTGCTGATCACGGTTAAACTGGTACGCATATGAAGTCACTGCTCACCATCATCTTCCTGATAAGCCTGCTCGGGGGTGGCCTGCATACCATTACGCATATCAACCAATATACCAAGATAGCGGCCCTGGCCTATGAGCAGCAGGAGTACGCAGAGGCCATAGCCGCTTATGAGTATATCCTGACAGACCTGGAGGTGAAAGATGACCAGCTGCGCCTCAACCTGGGCCATACCTACTTCAGGGCAGGGCAGCTGCAACAGGCGCAACAGCAGTATACCCAGCTGGCCAAGCATACCTCCAAGCACATCCGGGCAGTGGCGCTGCTGCAACTGGGCAACATCACAGCACAAAGTAAAAAGTACAAGCAGGCGCTCGTTTACTACCGGCAAGCACTGGTAGCAGACCCGGCCAGCGATGCGGCCCGCTACAACTATGAGCTGCTCAAAAAATACCTGGCGCTTCACCCTGACCACCAGGACGCACCAGACACCGACGCCCCTGCAGCTGCCAGCCAGGACCAGGAGCAGGGACAACACCAGCCGGACAACTTTGACCAGACACCTCCACCCGACGAAGAACAACAGGCACCCAAGCCAAAGAATAAGCCCGACAGTACCGGCGACCAGGAAGAGGAAATCGAATCGCAGGAGCAGGCGGATAAAGGACAGGACGAACAACAGGGATCTGGCAGCGATAAGAATCAGCCCAATGACGGCAACAGCAACCGCCCTGAAAACCAGGACAAGCAGGAAGCCAGCGGCCAGGAAAAAGGAGACACAAAAGGACTCAACCCGGATAACGCCTTTGATCCTGACCGGCCCGAACGCAGCCAGAGCAACGACCCTGCCACTGACTCAGAACAGCGGGTGCAGACGCGTAACAACCGCCTGCAGCAAATGAACATTAGCCCGCAAAAAGCCAAGCTCATACTCGATGCAATGCGCAACGCGGAGCAGCAATACATACAGCAACTGCCCAGGAAAGCAACGGGCAAACCGGACAGCTTAAAACCGGATTGGTAAACACCGGGTATATTTCATTGGGAATTACGTTTGCCAGCGCTTCTGCTATACCTTCATACACGCCGTTTTCAGGCAGGACAACCGTTGCTGCTGCATT
>NZ_JSYF01000281.1:0-15672 GCF_054824225.1 Pontibacter sp. HJ8 | reverse complement strand
TGCCAGCAGGTTTTCAATAGTTCCGGTGGGGCCGGCTTTTCGGTTCTGTGTTTTATTTTAATAATGCCAGGTCAGGAATTCTACCAGGATTTAAAGTAGCCTACCTGGCAGTATTTTATTCAGTTACAGTCTCAAAAACGGAATGGGAAAAGGTGTATTTGAATGAAAACTGTACCTTAACGGCAGAGGAATCAAAACCATTACGGAAGTTATTTCTTTTCCCCCATTGCAGTTCAGCTCCCGTCATGAACTGTGAAGAAGGCTGGTAGAGTAAATTAAAAACGGCATAATGGCCATTTTTGAAAGCACTGGCTGCCTGCGCATCCGAGTTGTAAATACGCACCCTGGAATAGCCCATCGTGCTGCTCCACTGGCTGGTCCATTTATGTTCCAGAAAGGCCAGCCCGCCCAGTACCGGCAAGGCAACCCCTACTACAGGAGTGACCGGATCGTCGAAATTGTTTTCAATGCCAACATCAGCAGCGGCATCGGTCAGATGGTTCTGAATGCCCTTCCCATAGACCAACTGTCCCTTGAAAAGGGTTTGGCGACTGAGTTGCCGCGTAGAACTGATGTTAAAACCCCACCCTATTTCATTTCCACTCAGGTTAACAGGGCCATTGCCGGTATCTTCCCATTTGATCCATTTTAAAACACCGGCTAATTCGATGTACCCGCTCTCGATTATTTTGCGGTATTCGGCTGTCAGATCGGGCACTTTGAACTCTGGCTTCACATTTTGCAGTTCTATCCGTTCGGCATAGATACCTTCATCCGAGGTAGCACCAGGCTGTTCGAGTGTGATGGCCCATCTGCCCTTCTCCCAGGCGTGCGTGTAACGCACCTGGATATTGCGCAGCCATGCCCGGCTCGAAGGCGCACCATAATCCAGGATGTTTGGGGATACATCGCTATCTGTGAAAAGGCTTAAGGTATAGCCGACTGTAAATTTACCCAGTTCTGCATAGGCCGACCGCAAGTGAAAGGCAGTCTGACCGACATCCGGCCCTGACCCAAAAAGATCGAACTCAAAATTGCCTTTTAGTTGGCCCAAAGAAGTCTGCGCCCTGCTGTTTACCCCCAACCTTGTTTGCCTGACGCTGAAAAATATTTTTCCGTCCGGCCCGAATTGATTTTCATACTGAGGGAGTTTGGTCACGCGCAATACATCAAACCAGTTCGGATCAATCTGGCCAAAATTGTAGCCTATATCTGTCAGCATAAAACCGTATACCTCCAGGCATTTTGGCTGTTCCTGGGCATTTGCCTGACGCATACCCGACAGAAAGAGTAGCAGGAACACTGCCTGTCGACATTTCATGCGTAATGAAAAACTGAAATAATTCATCTGCTCAGGATTTTATTCCACCCCATCCATAACTAATTACGAGACCGCTATTCGCTTGGAACCTGCTAAATCCAAAAGCCTGAATTCCGCCTAAGTTTTGTACAGGCTCTTTTTCTTTTACTACTTGGTCAGGTATAGCAGCCATGCTGTCGCCGCTGGAAGTGTCTATTGATGGCACGCGTAATCTGCACCGGCTCTACGGGTCAGGGCTTAGGTATAGGCAGCCAGATAGGAAGAGATTGAGTAGCCAAGCCCGATGTCCCTTCTCGGGAATATCCAGGCAAAAGCCCAGTTGCCTAAGCGGCAGTAAGTTCACACAGGTATAGAGTGCGCGTAACCTCGTTTTCCGGGGCTATGGCCTCTTTCAGATACCCACTTGGTTGCGTTGAGCGCAAAGATTGACGCAACCTTTCTTTTTATGAGCTGATCGCCCCTGGTACGACAGGTGCGGCCAGCACCCGGTCGAGCTCTTCAAGCTTTGCCTGGTGGGACACGTGGAGACATCCTCTCTGACAAAAAAGCTTATCGAGCCCTGCAGCCTTTGCTCTTATAGCCATCATCGATTTATAAACAATGGCGCGGGATACGCTCTTCATACTTGGTTTGCCGACCCTTTATTTCTTCGGCGTGCACACTTGCATCAGTTCGACAGCGCTGCTGGCCTCATAGGACTGAATGTTTCCAGTGGGGCAGGCGATTTTATAATTCCGATAGGTCAGGTTGCGTGTTTTGTCCCGGTTTTGCCAGGCCTTGTCTATGTTCTGGCGCAACCAGGGAAGGTACTGGGGCTGTTTTCCATCCTGGATGAGCATCATCATGTAGCGCCCGAAAATGGCCTTCAGCACACCCTGCTCGTTCCAGTCGCCTTCCGCCGGCAGGATCCCGTCCGCGTCGGCCATTTTATACTTCGTGTAGTCGGCGGCAAGCTTCGCATCCTGCAGGTATTTGTCCTCGCCGGTAGCCTGGTAGAGCAGCACGGCAGCGCCGATGCAGGTGCCCTGGTTGTAGGTATAGTCGGTCCAACTCACGTTGCCTCGGGCCATATTGATGTTGTCGGCTACCTGCCCGTTGTTAAACAGGTTGGCCCGCGACCAGGTATAAATCTCCTTGCCCTTGTCCAGGTAACCGGCCTCGCCGGTGATGCTGTAGAGTTTCAGAGCTGCAATCACAGTCGGGTAGTTTATGCAGGAATTCTTGCCGTCGTGGGCAAAGTTCCAGAACATGCCGCCGTCCCTGGCATCATACGATGCGCGCCATACATGCTGGAAGCCTGCCACGGAGGTTTCGAGGTACTTGGCGTCTCTGGTAATTTCGTAGGCCCGCGCCATGGCGATCACCCACCACATCATATCGTCGTAGATGAACCACTTTTGGGTATTGTTCCAGTTGTAGCCGTCGTACTCCTTGTAGCCGCCTTCGTAGATATCCCCTATCTGTTTCAGGTAATCCGGGTTGTTGGTGCGCTGGTAGGCATCCATCACCATGTCCCAGAAAATTGCCTGCGTCCAGATGGCAGCCAGGCCGTTGTGGTCGGTGGTGCTATAGTAGAGCTTGGCGTCCGGGTTATAGAAGTACTGATTGAAAGCCTCGAACGCGGTGGTCGCGTCCGCCGGGGTAAAGGTCTCCGCTTCTTCGATGGGGCCTGTTGGTGTCACCTCAGGCGTGTCGCCATCCTTGCAGCCAACGAGCAGCAGCCACAGCAAGGGAAGGCAAAGGTATTTCAGTTGGCTCATGTTGTATGCTTTAGGTGGCTGGCTCTGTTTTTAAGGTGCCGACAGCCTTTGTTGCACCCTATTCCATTTCCATACTTTCACCGGACTTTGAGAGGGAGAACGGCTTGTCTTCTTCTTTTGTGCCCCGATTCAGGGCCGGTTTGCTGCCCATCTCGAAGTGGAGCACGCCCCCGTTCACAATGTCGTCGTGGTGGATCCAGTTGTGGGAGTAGGGCTTTCCGTTCAGCGTGGCTGACTGGATGTAGACGTTCTCTTTGCTGTTGTTGGCCGCCTCAATGGTAAACGACTTGCCGTTCTCCAGCGTAATGGTCGCCTTCCGGAACACCGGGCTGCCGATGACATACTGGCCCGTGCCCGGGGTGACGCTATAGATGCCCAGCGCGCTGAGCACATACCACGACGACGTCTGCCCCTGGTCCTCGTCGCCGGGATAGCCGTTCTCAGTAGCGTTGTAAAGCCTGGCCATCACATTGCGCACGTGCTGCTGGGACTTCCAGGGCTCTCCGCCATAGTTGTAGAGGTACGTCATGTGCTGGATAGGCTGGTTGCCGTGCGCGTACTGGCCCATGTCCGCCATCACCATCTCGCTCATCTCATGGATCATGCGGCCATAGGTGCCCACTTTCACCGTATTCGGCTCGCTGAACACGGCATCCAGCTTGGCCGTAAAGTCCTTCTCGCCGCCCATCAGATTGATAAGCCCCTGCACATCCTGAAACACCGACCACACCCAATGCCAGGCATTGCCTTCGGTAAAAGGGCCGCCCCACTCCACCGGATCGAAATTCGACACCCACTCCCCGTCCGCTTTCCGGCCGCGCATAAAGCCAGTAGAAGCATCATACACGTTTTTGTAGTTATACATCTGCCGGCCAAAGATCCGTTCGTAAAAAGAGTTGCCCGTCAGCCTGGCCAACTCGTAGCCGCACCAGTCGTCGTAGGCATACTCCAGGGTTTTGGCCGTGGCCTCGCCATGCTCCGGGTAAGGGACGTAGCCCAGCGTGTAGTATGCTTTCCAGCCCTCGCGCCCGTTTGCCGGCCCCCAGGGGCCTTTGTTGGTCGCCTCGTGGTAATAATACGCCAGAGCGGTGTCGGGACTGAAGGTGCGGATGCCCTTCACCCAGGCATCGGTAAGCAGCGAGATGGCGTGGTTGCCAATCATACTTCCCGCCTCGCCCGGAAATGACCACGACGGCAGCCAGCCGCACTGCTCCTTGGCGTCCAGCAGGGCCTGCATGTAGCGCCCGTGCATGGTGGGGTGCAGGAGGGTGTTAAGTGGAAACTGCGCCCGGAACGTGTCCCAGAAACCGGTATCGGTATACATGTAGCCGCTGTGCACCTCGCCGTCGTAAGGGCTGAAGTAGTAAGGTTTGCCGTCTTTGTCGTGCTCGTAGAACTTGCGCGAAAACAGGCTGGCGCGGAACAGGCAGGAGTAAAAGGTGGCTTTGTCGGCTTCGGTGCCGCCCTCCACCAGCACCTTGGCCAGGGTCTGGTTCCATACCTTGGCGGCGGCGGCTTTGGTGGCCTCCAGATTCTTATACGTGCCCAGTTCCCGCTCCAGGTTCAACTCCGCCTGCTCCTGGCTGATGTAGGAAGAGGCGACTTTGGCCTGTACCGTCACGCCGTCTTTGAACTTCACGTACGCGCCGATGCCTCTTCCTTCGCCGTCCAGCGCACCATTCGTCACAGCACCGCTCCTGTTGTCCCAGGTGCCTTGAGCCACAATGGGCTTATCGAACACAATTACGAAGTAGTTCTTGAAATTCTTGGTGAGCCCCCGGCCGTTGTGCACGTAGCCGATAATCTTGCGCTCTTTGGGTATAATTTTCACTGCGCTCATGCCCGTGTAGCCGTCCAGCACCACATAGGAGCCTTTGGACTTGGGGAAGGAAAAGCGCGCATGCATGCCCCTTTCCGTTGGAGAGAGTTCAGCGGTGATGTTGTTATCGAGCTTCACCTTATAATAATTTGGCTTCGCGGTTTCATTCTCATGGCTGAAGCGGGCGGCCCGGCCATACTGGTTCACCGTCAGCTTGCCGGTCACGGGCATGAGGGAGAACACGCAGTAGTCGTTGGTCCAGGAGCTGCACTGGTGTGCCTGCTGAAAGCCGCGGATGGAGTCGGCGCTGTACTGGTACTTCCAGCCGTCGCCGTTGCGGCCGGTCTGCGGCGTCCAGGTGTGCATTGCGAACGGCAGCGCCGTGGTCGGATAGGTGTTGCCGCGCGTCAGCTCAAACGAGGAGTTGGTGCCCTGCAGCGTGTTCACATACTTCACCAGGTCCGGCGTGCCCGCGTAGAGACAATGGCCCGAAAGCCACAGGAAAGAGAGAAAGAGCGCTTTGAGTTTCATTGCTTTATAAGTTGGTTTCTGCTTTACAAAATTGATTCCTTACAGCCTATCTGACGAAGTAGTACTCGAAGTTCGGCAACAGATCGCGCGCATACCTGGTCGCATAGCCGATGTTTTTTCTCCGAAGGAATCAACTTCAAATGAGCGCCTTTGTTCGGCGCATCGATGACGCTAAAGGAGCTGCCGGTCCTGGGATAAGTGAAGCGCAACTGAGCGGCCCGCTCGGTGGGCATTAGCTCTGCCGTCACAGCATGGCCGGCCAGGTATACGCTGAAGTAGTAGGGCTTCGTGACTTCCGCCTTGTGCGAAAACCAGTTTTCCCCTGCTTCCCCGCGGAATTTGTCCCCATGTGTTACAGGCATGATGGGGAGCTGGCCAAAGTCGTTCATTTATGGCGAGGGCTGGGCCTATACCTATGATACCACGGTTCTTGCCGGCATCATAGGTATAGGCCCAGCCCCCGCCCATCCATCCCGTTTGCGGCGTCCAGAAGTTCATGCCCCAGGGCACGGCCACCGCCGGGTAGGTGTTGCCGTTCGACAGGCCTGTCTTAGAATCTTAGCCCAAAAGCGGGTTTAACAATTCCCCGGTTGCCTCGCTTTTACCTGTGGCTATGTTCTGGGCATACACCATCAGCGATGATAAAAAAACAGGCTGATGAGTGTTAACCGCATTCTTAATTAGAATTTGGTTACTAAGCTTCAGCAGTTTTACTGCTTACTTTGTGTTTTTCGAGAGTCTCGCCTGCAGGCCTACTTCAAAACCTCCCGACACGTTCGCCGTGCTGGCATCGCTGTTCACGCCGGCGGCACCGGAAGTATACATGCCCGTTACCTGAAAGCGGTTAAGGACGTTAACTCCGGCTCCCAGCGTTATGCTCTGAGAGGAATGGTACATCCCGAACATGTTGAACTGGTCGTTTACCAGGGTCAGGTTTGCGCCTACATCCACGATGTTGTCATACCCTTTCATACCGCGCATGGCCACTTTCGGCTCCAGGCCGGCAGCTCCTCCGCCCAGCTCGAATTTATAGCTGGCGGCGGCGTAAAAGGTAGACCTGTTGATGGTGTTAGATGCGTTGATGCCTTTGTCGAAGAAAGCCCGGATGTTGGGAAACGACGCCTGCAGTGTCAGGTTGTGGCCCGTATAGGCTGCCCCCAACTCACTTTCCAGGTATGGGCCGCGGTCGTTGTAGCGCATGACACTCGGATCGGCGTCATCACCATTTATCTCATCCATATCCACTTTATCGTTGAGGATCCCCATGGATAACCCAAAGTGCATAGCGCTTCCCGCTGCATCCAGCGGAAGGTGGTAGGCATAAGAGCCCATGACCTTTGTCCGCGACAGGACACCTGCTTTTTCCTGTAGCAGGTATACGCCTAGGCCTGCATTACCGCCCAGGTGGTAGTCTCCGGCAAAGCCCTGCGTCACCGGAGAGCCGGGATGGGAAGCCCACTGCTGCCGGTAGTGCAGGCTCACATTCAGCCCCTCTTTGACACCTGCCAGCGCGGGGGTAGCCAGGTATTGGTTGTTAAAGTAGATGGCCCTGAGCGGGTTAAGCTGCGCCGTGGCCCGCTCCGAAGCTGAAAAGTAGCAAAGCAAAGACAGGAAAAACACCACTCCTGCCCTGTTTATCTGGTTATATAGCTTTTTCATGTGATTCAACTAAGAGGTTAATCCCGAATGATTGTAAGTGATCCTTTGGCAGAGGGGATGCCCGAGCCGAGGTCTATGATGTAATAGTAGACGCCTGCTGCTAACGGAGAACCGTGTGAGGTACCAGTCCAGTTATTGGCATAGTTCTCTGCCTCGTACACAATTCTGCCCGCCGTATCAAACACTTTGAGCTTGCTACCTGGGAAGGTATTGATGTTCCAGATGACCCATACATCGTTTTTACCATCGCCGTTTGGCGTCAGGATGTTGTTGGCCTGCAGCCTTACGCCTCCTTCCATCTGGATGGTGAACTCAGCTTCGTTGGTACAGCCCTCTTCGGTACTGGCCGTTACTTTATACACATAGCCTTGGGTTGGTTTAACGATGAGCTCGTTGGTGTTCTGGCCACTGAGGATACCTGGGCCGTCGGCCCAGGTATAACGGTAGTTGCCGTCACCGGTAGCGGTTAGTTTCACCGTCTCGCCTCTGGCTATTTTCCCGTCGTGGTCCGAAGCAATGCTTACGTTCAGTTCATAAGCGGTTATCTTGAAGGTCCGGCTAAAGGTATCGGCCCCGCCGTTCAGGGTGCCGCCGTCGTCCTGAGCTGTTACTGTTACGGTGGCCTCGCCAGGCTGGCCTTGTGCCAGTTTATAGCTCAGGACTGCTTCTCCGGCCTGGTTGCGACTAACCGATAAGTCGCTAAACATGGCGCTCCGGTTAGAGGTAACTGAAAGCGTGAGTTGCTGCCCTGGCTCAGGCCCGGCGATCAATCCTACTAAGGGGATGGTATAGGCATCCTGCACGTTGCAGCTGCTTTGGTCGGCGATGGCCGCAAAGGCCGGCGCCTGGTTGGTGCCCGGTGTTATCACCTCCACTACTTGCGTATAGGGAACCTCCTGACCGGAGCTTTGGCTGAACTCATTTAATGGTCGCACGCGGTAATAATATTTGGTGGCCAGCTTTAGGGCCTGGTCTGTATAAGCATTCGCATCCGCGGCAATGGTACCAATTACCGTGAAAGTCGTGCCGTCTTTGGAGCGCTCAATTGTATAGGCCGTTTCGTTCTCGGACCTGTCTGTCCAGGAGAGCTGCACTTCCGTCTCCGACAGGGCCGTGGCCATCAAATCTTCGGCCGGCAGCGGCAGCCGCTCGTCGTAGAGTGTGGTGGCAGTCGCGGTGGCAGAGTATATGGAGTTGCTGCTAGCACCAACCGCACGCACGCGGTAATAATAGCTCGTCAGCACTTTTAGTTTGGTGTCGGTGTAGCTGGTAGTGCCGGCATCCACAGACTTAAGAAGCGCAAAGGTGGTCCCGTCCGTGGAGCGCCATACTTCGTAAGCTGTCTCGTTTGTGGCGATATCTTCCCAGGTAAGCGAAATCTCGCTTTCTGTTACATCCGCTATGGTGAGGTTGGCCGGTACCGCCGGAGCGTCCTGCGGTATGCCCCATATAAGCCACTCTGACATTTGGATTGCGTCAGACCCGCTGTTCAATGAAATGTTCAACCTGTAATACTGAAACGACTGGCTGTTCTTAAACGCAAATACCCGCTCAGCATTCCGGCTCGGGAAGTACTGGCTTTTGCGGGTGTCCAGCACCGTCCAGGTTTCCCCATCATTCGAGCCTTCGAAGGTCCAGTCTTTCGGATCCCGGTCCGGCGCATCATTACCCGACACAATGCTGTACTTGGTAACAAGATCGGCGGTAGAGGTGGACTTATACTGTGTCCACAAAGTTCTGGAAGGAATCAGGAACTTTGTATTGAAGTCATTGTCAATAAACTTCGATGAGTTCTCTCCCGCATTGCCCGTGTTCTCGTTCGAAACTTTAAACTCTCCGCCATTGTCGGTGATATCGACAAAAGCACCACTGAAGTCCAGCGTGGTTACCTCTTTCACCGAAGAATAGGCGGATGGCCCGAAAGCGCCAACTGCCCGAATCTTATAATAGTAGTGCGTTGCCTGGCTCAGGCCTTTGTCGTAGTAGCTGACAACATCAGCCCCCAGGTCAGCGATCTTGGCAAAAGTGGTGCCGTCTGTAGACCGCTCCAGTTCAAAACCAGTTTCCGTGCCGGCATTGTCGGTCCAAGTCAGGGATACTTCGTCGCCGGCTGTGGCGAAAGCGTCCAGATTAGAGGGGGCCGAAGGGGCCGCTCCCTGGTAAAGGCGCCACTCCCCTAACTGGAAAGTGCTGCCGTCTTTAATGGCGGAGATGTTGAGGCGGTAGTATGTATAAGCCGTCGCGTTTTCTATGTTGTAGGTCTTGGTCTGAAAACGCTCTGAGAACATCTCACCAGTCCGCGTGTCCAATGTAGTCCAGTCGGTGCCGTTCTTCGATCCCTCCAGCGTCCAGTCTTTCGGATCCCGGTTTGGGTCGTCGTTGGCAGAAGTAAGGGTATAGATGACAACCACCGCGGAGGCGTCGAGCTTCAGCTGCAACCACTGCGAGCCGGGAAAATGGGACAGAAACTTGGTCTGGGCGTCGTTGTCGATCACCTTTGGCGACCCTTCATTGGCATCGGCCCCACCGTCGTTTTCCCTGAACACTGTAAGCGTGCCGCCTCTGGCCGTGATGTCCGGAGCTTGCACTACTTCATACAGGCGCCATTCTCCTAGTTGAAAGGTATTGCCGGCTTTTATAGCCGAGATGTTGAGCCTATAATAGGCATAGGCTGTTGTGTTGCTGATCGGGTACGTCTTTTTCTGGAACCGCTCCGAAAACATTTGGCCGGTCTGGGTGTCCAGCACGGTCCAGTCGGTGCCGTTGTCAGAGCCCTCCAGCGTCCAGTTCATAGGGTCGCGGTTATCATCGTCGTTTGCCGAAACTAAGGTATAGGAACCAACCGCAGCCGGGGCGTCGAGCCTCAGCTGCAACCACTGCGAGCCGGGAAAATGGGACAGGAACTTCGTCTGGGCGTCGTTGTCGATCACCTTTGGTGACCCTTCATTGGCGTCGGCCCCACCGTCGTTCTCCCTGAACACCGTAAGCGCGCCGCCTCTGGCCGTAATATCATCCTGAGCGATGGCACGCCCTATACCTGCAAAAAACAGGGAAAGCGTCAATGCCACCCTCACAAGTCGTAACATTCTTTTCATAAACAATTTTTTAGGCGATTTATAAAACCGTTTTATCATTCGTTCCTCCACACAGAGGTATAGTTGGCGGCTGGCAGGTACAGTGCCGGCCGCCAACGTAAGTATTACCAGCCAGTGTTTTGTACAAGCTCTTTGTCGCTGTTGATCTCGTTCTGCGGAATAGGCCACAGGTAGTGCTTTTTGTTAAACACACGTGTTTCGAAGGACACCTTGTTGTAGAAGTTCTCGATGTTGGGGGCAGTGATGTCTAAGCCATAGGTAGGGCCATCTAAGGCTTGCTCCGCAATCTTCCATCGTCTGGTGTCAAAGTAGCGAACATTCTCAAAGGCCAGCTCTACTCTGCGCTCTTTGCGGATTGCCTGGCGCACTTCTTCCTGAGAGGCCGGCGCCGGTAGGTCGGCAGAACCATACTCTGGAATGCCGGCTCTGCTGCGAATCAGGTTCACATATTTGAGGATGTCCGGGTCGCCGGGCTTGTACTCGTTCAGGGCCTCGGCATAGTTCAGGTATAGCTCGGCCAGGCGGAGCATCACATATGTCCTGCTGCCGTTTCGCCAGTCGCCGGTGCTCATGTTTTTGCGCACAATATATCCTGTCGGGCTGTAGTCGTTGCTGCCGGCTTTCTTGCCTGAGTTGCCCTCATACCAGGTTCTGGTGACAATGTTGCCTGTGTTACGGTTCAGCCAAAGGCTGTTGTCATAAGTGATGCCCACATAGAAGCGCGGCTCCCGGTTCACCCACTGATTATACACCTGTCGGGCTTCTATGTCGTTTGGTGCTTTAAAGTTAGAGAACCCGGACACCGTGTACCCAGACTTCGGGTCGTCAATTGATCTGCCGTTTGCCATAAAGTAGGAGTCTACGATACTTTGCACAGCCCCCAGGCCGCCACTGCCTTTTGTCTCTGCCTGCGCACCCGCATGGAACGGCGTCATCTCATACTGTCTTGGATTGATACCGGCACTGGGCCTGGCGTAAATAACCTCCTTGTTCCAATCGACCAGCAATACGTTTCTGGTGGAGAGATAAGGATCGAACTGCCCTTGTGCGTTGTTTTCGCGGTACAGGTCGTACGTGCCCGGCACAAATTCATCAATGAAAGCCTTGGCGGCATCTGCAGCTGCTTTCCATTTGTTCACATCGTACTGCTGACTAATGAGTTGCTTGCCATCCGTGTTTGTTAAAGCTGCATAATCCGGGTTGCCGTTAAACAAGGGGCTTGCCGCAAACAGCAGCACCTTCGATTTAATGGCCAACGCATACGCCCTCGTCATTCTTCCGTAGGCCTCGTTGTTGCCCGGAACATTGGGAAGATCTTTGGCGGCCTCCTCCAGCTCACTGACGACATAGCTCACACATTCATCGTACGAGCTGCGTGGCAGCTGCAACTCTTCAGAGGATGCATCCGGCGCAATCGACTCATTTCCCAAAATGACCACCGGTCCATACATGCGCATCAGGTAGAAATAGTAAAGTGCCCGTAAGGCTCTGGCCTCTGCTTTGTATTTCGTGATTAGCGGTGTGGAGCAGTCTTTGCACTGGTCTGCGTTGTCGATAAAAGTACTTGCCCGGCGGATACCCCGGTAAAAGTTAGACCAGAGGGAATTTACAAAACCCGAAGTAGGATCCCAGGCGCCAATGTTGATGGCGTTGCTTTCCACAAAGCCCCATACATATTCTCCTTCATCGGAGGCTGCAATCCAGGGACCCACGTTCCCGTCGCCACCCAGATTACGTTGGCTTGCATCGTCAGGAATCTGAGAATAAACATTTGCTAAATATTTCTCGACTGTATTTCTGCTTTTGAAGGTGGCATCCAAAGTCAGTCGATCGTCGGGTACCTGGTCCAGGAAATCGTCGTTGCAGGAAAAGGTGGTGCTTAGCAGCAAAGCCGCCAGCGCTATGGTTTTTATCTTATTCATGTCGGTTGAGAATTAGAATTGGAAGTTAACGCCCAGAGAATAGGCCGAAACGTTGGGATACCTTGTACCATTCGACGTCAGCAACTCCGGATCCCAAAGCTTGAATTTACTAAAGGTCAACAGGTTAACACCACGCAGGTATACCCGTGCATTTCCGATTTTCGCTTTGTCCGTTATTCTGCTTGGAATGGTATAGCCGATCTCAGCCGTCTTTAATCGCAGGAAGTTAACATCCCTTACCCACCAGGTACTCATTTTATTATTATTTTCACTCCCGATTTCTCCGGAGCCGTAAGACAGGCGTGGATAGAAAGCGTTTGGATTCGGATTTTCTTCCGTCCAACGGTCAAGCGCTATACTGTACAGGTTCTCTCCGCCACCGTCGCCACTGAACGGCCGGATGCTTCGCCCCTCCAGCGCAATATCGGCTTCTGCCTGCCCCTGGAAGAACACGCTTACATCCAAACCTTTGTAGCCGAGGCTGGTGCCGAAACCGTAAGTCAGGGCAGGTACATCGCCCTGGCCGATCTGTTTGCGATCATAGGCATCGATCACACCATCCTTGTTCAGGTCCATGTACTTAATATCACCGGGCTGCACCTGGCCAAATTGTTGTGCAAACTGGTCGCCGTCCTCTGGTGTGATGTAGCCGTCGCCGTTGGTGTCATCTTCGAAGGTGAACAGTCTGTCTGCCACATAGCCGAAACGGGCTAAAATCGGCACATCAGTTTTGCCTTCCATCCAGGGGTAGAACTGCTCCGGTTTATCGTTCTCCAGTATTTTGTTCCTGTTGTAGGAGAACGTACCGCGGAAGCCAACTCTAAAATCGCCGATGTTTTGGTTGTAGTTAACCGAACCGTCGAATCCCTTGTTCTCTACCACTCCCAGGTTACCGTAAGGAACCGATGTCAGGCCGACGAAAGCCGGCACGTCACCTCTCTGCAGAAAGGCGCCCTCGGTGTGCTCTCTAAACAAATCGAAGATAATGCCCAGACTGTTGTTAAAAGCGTCTATCTCAATGCCCAAATCCTGCTTGCGCGATTCTGCCCACGTTACATCCACTCCATAAGAGGCTTCCACAATGCCGCCTACGTCGTTGCGGTTGAGACCGAAAGTATAGCCTCGTACATTATTATCAGTAACTTCACTCAGATAAGCAAACCTTCCGGCGCCGGACTCTCCCCCTACCTTGCCATCGGTATAGCGGATTTTCAGAAAGTCTATAGTACCGGAGAGCGGTTCAAAAAAGCGCTCGTTGGATACCGCCCAGCCTACACCAAAAGCCGGGAAGAAGCCATATCTGTTCTGAGGTGCGAAGTTCTCGGATCCGTTATACCCAACGTTGAATTCGACAAAGTACCTGTCGTCGTAAGAATACGTGGCACGCCCTGCCAAGCCCTGATAGCGATAGGGTATAGATCCTCTAAAATCATTAGCAAAGGCATCCGAGCGATCTGATCGGTTGAACAACAACAGACCGCTCACCCGATGTTTCTCAAAGGCTCTGTCGTAGTTTAAAGCTGCCTCCGAATAAAACTTTCTATTTCCGCCGTTGCGTCTGTCATAAGACAAGAAGTTTTGCCCTGAATAAGTGGGAGCTGTCCCTAAGTTCAAGGTTCCATCCGGATTTCTGGGGTTGACGGCATCTACGAACCAGGTATCCTGGCGCTTACTGCGGTTAATGATGTGCTCGTTATAAGCGTCAAAGGCGAACATGGCCGTGGCAGAAAGGCCTTTGGTAAGCGCACCCAGGTCCTGGGTAACCCGCAGGTTGGAGTACATCTGGTTTTTGTTCTCGTTCTGGTAGCCTCGCAGGGTGGCGTCCGCATATGGATTGCGCTTGCCGCCATTCGGGTTGCGCCCCGGCACGAGGCCGCCCGGGTACATCACAGGATATTCGACAGGGCTGATCTCCAGCGCCGAACTATAGATGGAGCCAGCCGATTCACCAGGATAGTTGCCCGTGGACATGTAACCTTGAATACCCAGGTCTACTTTGGTGGAAGGTGTTACATCCAGCGTTACATTAGTAGTGACATTGTAGCGGGAAAAGCGGGTGGTGGCGTTATACTGCGCCAATGCGTCTGTGTTAAAAAGGCCTGTTTCGTCATAGTAGCCCAATGACACATAGTATTTTGCCTGTGGAGAGCCGCCACTCACATTCAGGTTTGCATTCCGGTTGCGCCCCCAGTCGTTAAAGATCTCGTCAATCCAGTTTACATCCGGGTACACAAAGGGGTCTTCCCCGCTTGCTGTTCTGTCTATAATCTCCTGGCTGTACCTGGGAGCAGGAATGTCTCCACCCGGCCTACGGCGCGTGAAGATTGCTTCATTGCTTAGGTTCATGTAGTCTATACCGCCTGCTAACTTCGGCACTTTCGTAAAGTGCGTCATTCCTTCGTTGTAGTCAAAGGTAACGCGCGGCTTGCCTTCCTCTCCTCTTTTGGTCACGATGAGTATCACGCCGTTTGCGCCTCTTACGCCATAAACGGCAGTCGCCGAAGCATCCTTCAGAATGGTAAAAGATTCGATGTCCTGTGGGTCGATGTTGTTCATGGAGCGTTCTACCCCATCTACCAGCACCAGAGGGGAACTGCCTCCGCTCATCGAGGAAATACCGCGAATCCAGATATCAGCCCCGTCATACCCCGGCTGCCCGGAACGCTGCACACCGGTAACCCCCGCCACCCGTCCGGCCAGCATCGTGCTGAGGTTTGCCACCGGCTGGTCCAGTTCCTTAATCGTCACCGTAGATTGCGCTCCTACGTTACTTATCTTGCGTTGCTTGCCATAGCCAACTACCACTACTTCCTCAAGTTTGGCCTGATCTTCCTCCAGCACAATGTTAACAGTGGCTCTCGCTTTAATGGGCACTTCCTGTGAAAGGTACCCTATGTAAGAGACGATCAGTGTTCCGTCCTCACTTGGGGCGTCGAGCACATAATTTCCACTCATGTCTGTGGTGGCCCCCGTGTTAGTGCCTTTGATACTCACAGAAGCGCCTATTAGCGGCTCCCCTTTGCTATCCGTCACTTTTCCCTTCACCTGGAAGTTGTATGCTGAATGTACATACGCTCTCCCAGCCTCTATCTCAACCGGAGCCGCTAAATCGAGCGTCTTCCAATCAGTGCTCTTGTGCGCGCTACTTGGTGTAGCCAGAGAAACCAGGGAGAGCAGCACAAGAAAGCGTTTACAGCAGATCAGGTGTGCTTTGTTAGCAAATGACCTAAACTGGTATTTAAGCAGTACTTGTTTTTTCATATTTTATTAGAATTAATTTTATATATCATTCTTAAAAAGTAAACTCCTGCTTTCCGCCTATTAAGTTTTTCAACAAAGCACCTCTACTCACCCTGTGCCAGGTGCCGTTTCATGCCTGATAGAGCACAAATACTACTCATAAGCTACTGGCGTTATTGTTTTGCTAAAACGTTTTAGCAAATGGATTTTAATTGAGCATTACATAGCATTAACTACTATATAGCCTATCCTTCAACACTGTACTTTCTGAATTAATGAGCATCCAATCCGACCTGTAGGATTATGGTCTGCAATAGGAAAATGG
>NZ_JSYF01000280.1:0-17673 GCF_054824225.1 Pontibacter sp. HJ8 | reverse complement strand
ACAACATCAACGAAAACGTCATTTTCTCTTAGTTCTTCTAAGTTTATCGTACCCCTTGCCTCTAACACCTGTAACTTTTCACCGATTTGAGTCATCCACTCTGCTCTTCTTTTTTCTAAGGGAGGTATAACTATTAGTTGTAATAGCTCGGCAGCAGCAGCACCGAATACAGGAATAGAACCAAGTCCTGCTCTAACTACTGCGTATCCTAGATCCTTCTTTTTATCTATATCCATTATTTACATTTTGCCAACTACTGTATAAACGACAACATACGCTTATCTGCACTATGTATGGAGATCTCACATCTCTTACTTTTATAAGAAAACGCCATGAAGCGATTCATTTGAATAGCTTTACATTATATATACATAATACAATATAAGGACATATTCGGATATAACAACAATTTGGACTGATAGTAGAGTTTTTTGTCTTGGAGAATAAATGGAACAGTTAAAGTATTACGTAGCCACATGGACGTACCTGCATACTTTCTCAGCCATAGATTTCCTATGCAGGTATAGGCTTTTGAATTATTCAGAGTTGAGAGCGTTTTGCTTCCCCTCTTCATACACCCGCACTTCCAGTTCATCTGGGCATATTTCCAGCAGCGCTTCTATGCTCTTGCCGAGTACCGGGTGCAACAGCTTAGGTGCGATCTCTGCTAAAGGCAGTAGCGTGAAGCGGCGCAGGTGCAGCTGAGGGTGGGGGATGGTGAGGCGCTGACTCTGCAGCACAAGATCGTCATAAAACAGGATGTCGATGTCGATAACGCGGGTGCCCCAATGCTCCAGGCGAACCCGTCCCAGGTCCTGTTCTATCTGGTTTATGGTGAGCAGTACCTGTTCGGGCGTAACTTCGGCCTGTACTTCCAGTACCTGGTTCAGGAAGGCAGGCTGGTCAGTATTGCCCCAGGCAGCTGTTTGGTAGAGGTGGGAGCTGCGCACAATGGCGCCTACCTGCGCGGCAATGCGTTCGCGGGCCTGCTGCAGGTAGGCGGCGCGGTCACCGAGGTTGCCACCCAGCAGGAGGTATAGCTTAGGCATGTTTCCGGAAGAAATCTATCGTCAGGTCAGCTGCTGCTCGGGCTGCATCGGGTAACTCCTGGTGCTCATAGGGGTGCTTGCCCCCGAAGGAATGGTCGGCTCCGGGCAGCAGGTGCATCTCAGCGTCCGGTTTCCAGCCCTGCAGGTCATGGGCCATCTGCACCGGCAGCGTTTCGTCCGCTTCGCCGTGCAGGATCAGGAGCGGTTGCTGCATTCTTTGGATCACTTTTGGTATCTCGAGGCGCCCGATGTTGGCCAGGTAGTCTTCCACGATCTGGTAATAGAGCGGCATGCGCAGCCCGGTGCGCGCATTGGTCACCCACTGCACACCTTCCTTCTTCCATTGCTGGCGTTCCAGTTCGTCCCACCGCTGGTCAAAGTTGTTTACCGCGGCCCAGGTAGCCACGGCTTTCACGCGCGCGTCTTCGGCTGCTTTGAGGATCACCGAACCGCCGCCACGGCTGTGCCCGATGAGGTAGATCCGTTCCAGGTCCATCTCCTGCTGTGGCAGGGGCCCCTCCTGGTCGTGTACCAGATCCAGGAGTGCTTTCAGATCTTCGAGCTCGATGCTGAAGTTGTTACGGCCGAAAGCTTCCATGTCGTGCAAATCGGAATAGTTGTCGACGGTGGTGCCGTTGTGGGAAAAGTTGAATTTGATGAACACGAAGCCCTGCTCTCCGAAATACTTGGCCAGCAGGTTGAAGTGCCCCCAGTCTTTGAAGCCTTTGAAACCATGGGTATAGAGGACCACAGGCTTCCGGTTGCCGTTCTGGGTATAGGTCACGTCGGCTGTGAAAGGCCGCGCGTGTTCCGGGTATACGACAAAGTCTACTTTCAGTGTGTCTGCCATGGTTTTTGAGGTAGTATGTACTGGGTTTTGTAGCGGCAATATAACTAAAATAGGTATGCAGCAAACCTGTAGCGGGGGGCGCTGTTTACTGCTTACGACGCATTGCCTGTTTATTCAAGAGATTAAACGCCGTTTTAGCGTGCCATGTTTGGAAACCACTCCTACAGATAGTAATATTGCGGAATATCACATGAGCATTAGCCTAAAGGAAATACAAGCGCCCATTGCCCAGGAAATGGAGCTGTTCGAGAAAAAGTTCAGGACTTCCATGAAGTCTAAGGTACTGCTTCTCGATAAGATCATGAGCTACATTGTAAAACGCAAGGGCAAGCAAATGCGGCCGATGTTCGTGTTCTTCATGGCCAAGCTTTTTCGCGGAGACAGCATAGGCGACGCTACTTATCGCGGCGCGGCCCTCATCGAGCTGCTGCACACGGCCACCCTCGTGCACGACGATGTGGTGGACGATGCCAACTACCGCCGCGGTTTCTTCTCGGTAAACGCCCTCTGGAAAAATAAAATTGCCGTGCTCGTGGGCGACTACCTGCTTTCCAAAGGCCTGCTGCTCTCGCTGCAAAACGACGACTACGAACTGCTCAAGATCGTGTCGAATGCGGTGAAGGAGATGAGCGAAGGAGAGCTGCTGCAAATAGAGAAAGCGCGCCGCCTCGATATCACCGAAGATGTATACTTTGATATCATCCGTCAGAAAACAGCTTCCCTCATCGCATCCTGCTGTGCAGTAGGTGCTGCCTCGGCGGGTGCTTCGGTGGAAGACATTGAGAAAGCCCGCCTGTTCGGTGAAAAAGTAGGTATAGCTTTTCAGATAAAAGACGACCTGTTCGACTACGGCACCGCTGAGATCGGCAAGCCGGTTGGCATCGATATCAAAGAGAAAAAGATGACCCTGCCGTTGATCCATGCGCTGAGCGAAGCCAACTGGATGACCAAGCGCCGTGTTATTTACAATGTGAAGAACAACAACGGTGACAACAAGCGGGTGCAGGATGTGATCGATTATGTGAAATCCTCAGGAGGTATACAGTATACCATCGAGGCCATGAACCACTACCACGCCGAGGCACTGGCGATCCTGCGTACCTTCCCGCCATCCCCATCCCGCACTTCCCTGGAGCAACTCATCGCCTATACCATCGACCGGGAAAAATAAAAATTAATTGTTGGATTGTTGATTGTTAAATGGTTGGTTTTCTACTGACAGTTGACTTATCAGGTGTAGCCGACCTTTGTAGGGCCAGGTCGTGACCTGTCCGTGCGACGGCTGTGCATGAAACCTTCCATACCGCAAATTTAGCGCTAGATAAACTTGTGGCTGTACTTGAAGTCAGTTTGCACTGGCTGCTATACCTCACCACCGGTTCCCGCTTCGCTGAAACCGGCTGTATATGAGTTGTATGCACATGAATATTTGTAAACTTCTCTTCTAAATCTGTAATGCAAAGGCAAAGAACCTGGGTAGCTTTGAGGGTACAAGAAAACCTATGGAAAAATGAGTCTCAACACCAACACCTGGAACCGCCTGCGGTATACGCTATACCTGCCCGTTTACGACCTCATCGCCGACCGCATTTTCCGGAAGCACCGGCAGCGTTCTATCGAATTGCTGCAGGCCAAACCCACTAACGCGATACTCTTACTGGGAGCCGGCACCGGACTGGACCTACCCTACCTGCAAGGCTATTCCAACCTCACGGCCATTGACATTACACCCGGCATGATCGCGAAGCTGCAGGAGCGGGCGAGGCAGCTGGCTATACCGGTACAAGCGCGGGTAATGAACGGGCAGCAACTGGACTTCGCCGACAACAGTTTCGATGCCGTCATCCTGCACCTCATCCTCGCCGTTATACCTGACCCCATCGCCTGCATCCGGGAAGTGGAGCGGGTGCTGAAGCCGGGCGGCACTGCCATCGTCTTCGATAAGTTTCTGCCTGACGGATTGCGCCCTTCGGTGCTGCGCCGCCTCTTTAATACAGTAGCCAGCACGCTCTTCTCCGACATCAACCGCAGCATAGGCTCCATCGTCCGCCATACCTCGCTGCAGGTGGAGCTGAACGAGCCGGCTGCTTTTAGAGGAACGTTTCGGATTGTGCGGCTGCGAAAGCCTTTGTAATTCTTTATCCTCTTGGGTAGATCTTGAAGCAAGCCGCAACAGCCTGTCAGGTATAGCATTTGGTCAAGCTCGGTTTAGCCACACATCTTTAAAAAGGAAGAGGAAATCAGGTATGGTCGTGATAGTGACCGCTACGGGCTACCCCGGATTTTGTAGGTATGCAAAAAAGCTGTTTCGGATTTTCAATCCGGAACGAGAGCTGAAGCGGATTTCCTAATCCGCGTTAGTAGGGATAAGGGGATTAGGAAATCCCCAGCAGTCGGCTTTTGGACTGGGAAGTCCGAAAGCGCAATAACACCACCTGTTTGGGGTAGGAGGCCCCAGTCTGGAAAGAGGGCAGGGGGAGTTAAAACAACAAAGGCCGCTACCATACCAGTAGCGGCCTTTGCTATACCTTTGGATCAACTAACAACGATCAACGAATAACGAAAAGTTACTTCTCTGCCAGCAGCTCGTCCATCGTTTTGTTAAATTCCACTACCCACTCCTCGTAATACTTACCCGTGCCCGGGCCTGAGAAGCCGGTGTGTATTTTGCGCACTTTGCCTGCCCTGTCGATGAAGATAGTAGTCGGGAAAGAGAGTACATGGTTGAGAGCCGGAAGCGCTTTGGCTGCCACTTCTTTATCCGCTATACCTCCGTAGAGCAGATCGTATTCGATATTGAAACGCTCCTGCATGCGCTTCAGTCTTGGCACTGCCTGTTCGTATCCAGGGGTCCTTTCGAAGCCTAAACCAATGATCTCCAGGCCACGGTCCTTGTTCTTCGCGTAATAAGGTGCCAGGAATTGCGTCTCGTCCATGCAGTTCGGGCACCAGGAACCCAGCAGCTGCACCAGCACCACTTTGCCTTTGTATTTGTCATCCGAGAGCGACACCTGCTTGCCTTCTGTGTTAGGGAACGTGAAGGAAAGCGATTCATAGCCTGGCTTCAGGTAGGTGAGGGAATCGGCACGGGCCAGTTCGGCATTCTCGTTGCGTGTGGCAGTCCAGGTCTCGTAGTCATACAGACCGGCAAAGTACTCGCCCTGTACCGTCTTCTCATCCTTCGGTGCTGCCTTGAACAGGTAGTCGTGGTTGCCGTCGAAGGTCGAGAGTTTCAGCTGGTCGCCTTCCACCTGTCCTTCCAGATAGCGGTAGTCGCCCGTCTCGGTGAGGAAGGTGCCGGTTACGTGGTTGTCCCTTTGCTCAAACATACCAATAGCCGGGTAGCTCTTGCCATCCTTTTTGGTAAATACCACTTCCCACTTGCCGGTATAGTCATAGGTAGCCGGAGCCGGGTTTTCCTTAAAACGGTTTGTTTTGCCATGTTCAGCCGTAAAGGGAACAGAGTACGGTTTCTTGAGGTCATTGCGCGTAAAGCGGCCTTCCATCTTGTCGCCCTTCACTTTTGCAATCAGGTCCGCGTCGAAAATGTGCAGTCTTATTTTCAGGGAGTCTCCTTCCGTCTTGATGTCATCCACCAGGATGCGCTCTTCGCCATTGATCAGGTATAGCGCCGGATTGCCGTCTTTCTCCTCCACTTCCATGATAAACGGAATTTCCTGTTGCTGGGCCTGCAGGACAACGCGCCATGGGCCGGGCTTTAATGTGTTATCTGTCGATGTCATAGAATTACAGGATGATAGCAGCTGCGTAAGTGACAAAGCCAACAACAAAATCAGCCTCATCGGGGTATTAAAACAAGTGTGTCTCATGTCACAAAATTACAACAAGGATTTATTAAATGCGACACATGAAGAGGAATAGCTTGCAGCCGGGTCTAATTGTTATATTCATGATGGCTAATGTTGTGCTTAACCTATCATATTTCGTACATTTGTAGACTTCACAAGGAAGCATTAAAAAATTAACAATAGCAAAACTATGGCATTTGATTTAGGAATGATCAAGGCAGTTTATGCCGGAATGGCCGAGCGAGTGACTGCTGCCCGTACCCGGGTAGGCAGACCGCTGACCCTGACAGAAAAGATACTGTACGCACACCTTTACGAAGGTCCGGCTACAGGGGCTCATGAGCGTGGTCAATCTTACGTGGATTTCGCTCCGGACAGGGTAGCTATGCAGGACGCGACGGCCCAGATGGCCTTGCTCCAGTTCATGCAGGCAGGCAAACCGCAGGCAGCTGTGCCTTCTACTGTACATTGCGACCACCTGATTCAGGCAAGAGTAGGTGCTGACCAGGACTTGCAGGACGCTTACCATGAGAACAAGGAAGTATATGATTTCCTTGCTTCCGTGTCGAATAAATATGGCATCGGCTTCTGGAAGCCAGGTGCTGGTATCATCCACCAGGTGGTACTGGAAAACTATGCTTTCCCGGGCGGTATGATGATCGGTACAGACTCACACACACCGAATGCCGGTGGTCTGGGTATGATCGCGATCGGTGTTGGCGGCGCTGACGCCGTTGACGTAATGGCCGGTATGCCTTGGGAACTTAAGTTCCCGAAAGTGATCGGTGTGAAGCTGACCGGCAAAATGAGCGGCTGGACTTCCCCGAAAGACGTGATCCTGAAAGTGGCCGGTATCCTGACCGTAAAAGGTGGTACAGGTGCTATCGTGGAATACTTCGGCGAAGGTGCTGAAAGCATGTCCTGTACGGGTAAAGGTACCATCTGTAACATGGGGGCTGAGATCGGAGCGACTACGTCTGTGTTCTCTTACGACGACAGCATGCGCGCTTACCTGCGTGCAACCAACCGCGACGAGGTAGTGGAACTGGCTGATGAGGTAGCCGAATACCTGCGCGCCGATAACGAAGTTTACGCTGACCCAGCAGCTTTCTACGATCAGCTGATCGAGATCGACCTGAACACTTTGGAGCCACACGTAAACGGACCATTCACACCGGATGCAGCCTGGCCAATCTCTCAGTTTGCTGCTGTGGTAAAAGAGCACAACTGGCCTTCCAAACTGGAAGTAGGTTTGATCGGATCGTGCACTAACTCTTCGTACGAAGACCTTACCCGTTCTGCTTCTATCGCGGAGCAGGCTGTTAGCAAGAAACTGGTCGCGCAGGCTGAGTTCACCATCACGCCGGGTTCCGAACTGGTACGCTTCACGACAGCCCGCGACGGTCTGTTGGATACGTTCGCTCAGATGGGCGGTGTGGTACTGGCGAATGCGTGCGGTCCGTGCATCGGGCAGTGGGCGCGTCACACAGATGACCCGAACCGCAAAAACTCTATCATCACGTCTTTCAACCGTAACTTTGCCAAGCGTAACGACGGTAACCCGAACACACACGCGTTCGTGGCTTCCCCGGAGATCGTAACCGCTTTCGCTATCGCCGGTGACTTAACTTTCAACCCGCTGACCGATACCCTGACGAACTCGGATGGGGAGCAGGTAATGCTCGACGAGCCAAGAGGCATTGAGCTTCCTCCGCAAGGCTTTGCCGTGGAAGATGCAGGCTACGTAGCTCCGGCTGAAGACGGAAGCCGCGTAGAAGTAGTGGTTGATCCGAAATCTGACCGTCTGCAGTTGCTGGAAGGCTTCAAGCCTTGGGAAGGTACCGACCTGAAAGGGCTGAAGCTTTTGATCAAGGCGCAGGGCAAGTGTACGACAGACCACATCTCGATGGCTGGTCCTTGGTTGAAATACCGTGGTCACTTGGACAACATCTCCAACAACATGTTGATCGGTGCCATCAATGCTTTCAATGGCGATTCCAACCGTGTGTTTAACGACATGACCCGTGGCTACGACACCGTACCTGCCACTGCCCGTACGTATAAGGCTGCCGGTATCGGTACAGTGGTAGTAGGCGACGAAAACTACGGTGAAGGTTCTTCCCGTGAGCACGCTGCCATGGAGCCGCGTCACCTGGGAGTTCGTGCCGTTATCGTGAAATCCTTCGCGCGTATCCACGAAACCAACCTGAAAAAGCAAGGTATGCTGGCCCTGACGTTTGCAAACAAAGCAGACTATGACCTGATCGAGGAAAACGACACGATCGACATCCTGGGTCTGGAGAGCTTTGCGCCTGGTGTGCCGCTGAAAGTAGTGTTGACACACAAAGATGGTTCGCAGGATGTGTGCCAGGTAAATCATACCTACAACGAAGGCCAGATCGAGTGGTTCAAAGCTGGTTCAGCGCTCAACCTGATCCGTCTGAAGCAGAAGCAATCCGCTAACGCTTAATACGGCGACAGAGATAATCTTAGTAACAGAAAAGCCCCGCTCTTGAGCGGGGCTTTTCTGTTTTATGTGGTTTTGAAATCAAGCCGGAAACGGCAGTGTCAGGTATAGACGGGAATTGCCTGGCCCAGCCTATTGCCGCAGGATGACTGTTCGTTTGGTGATGGTCGCATCCTTGAAGGTGATGCGGGTGACGTAGACGCCTTCGGCTATACCTGTCAGGTCATACACAGCTTCTTCCGGGCTGACTGACTGCAGGGGAGGAGTAACCGTCTTTCCTACAATATCTGTCATGCGCAGCTCGGGAGCAGGACCGCCGGAAGGTAACTTCAGATAGAGCTCCCGCTGCGCCGGGTTGGGGTAGAGTTGAAGCTGTCGGTACAATTCCTCGTCCACGGCCGAAGGAGCCGCCTGCAGGACTTCGATCTTTTGGCTAACGGTGTCGTCCAAGCAGCCATGCGTGTCTTCCACGATCAGTTGTACCTCATAGGTCCCGGGCGTGGTATAACTGTATTCAGGATCTTTGTCTGTCGAGGAATCTCCGTTTCCAAAAGTCCAGCGCCAACTCTTTCCGAGCCGGCTCTCATTTTTAAAGCTGATAAGACGGCTTGCCTGCAACTGTTCCTTTTCCTGCTGAATGCTGAATTTCGCCTCGGGCGCCTCCGCTAAGGTATAGCTGATGGGTACGACCGCGCTGTCGAAGAGAGAATCGGCATTGCTCACATAAATAACGGTGCTCTCACTGAGGGCAGGAATCTCGAAACTCCCGCCGGTAGAAAGCAAGGAAACTTTGGACTCGTCGGCATAAAAATTAAAGTTGGTGCCACCGGCCGGGGTATAGGTGATGGCCGTACCGGGACAAACGGTGTCGCTGAAGGCCAATGGAATGGGGCCCGATTTCATACGTTGGTAGCGCTGTTGGGCAGCGACTGCATGTTGTTTCAGATCTGTCAGATCGTCGCCGGCCAGTATGGCAAAAGCGATGGTCCGGGAGGCACCAGGAGCCAGCATATCAGCCGAAGTGCCTACTACATGCGATACATCATTGCCGCTGCCGTTTCCCCAGGCTTTTTTGCGGCCGACGCCACCCGAAAGCGCCCGGTATTTTTCCTGTGTGCTGAAGCCATCCGCAATCGCAAAAGTAGAGGAACCTCCTGCCAGGTTATCGATCGCATAGTACGAAGGAGCCGTATTGGTCAGCAGTTTTATACCTGTGTAAGGCAGCGTATAGCCCGTGTTGTAGACGTATCCCATTTTGTTTTCCGCGTCCCAGTCGGCTGCGTTGGTATAGGGATCCCCTATGTTCCAATCTGCAAAAAGTCCGGCGTATAAAGTCTTGATCGTGTCCGGTGTGATATTCTGAATAGAGTACTCTACAATCACGTAGTCGGCATCCGTTTCGCCGGACCAGGCCATCCCTTTATACTTTACCTGCACGCCCGCCTGTGCCGGGGCCGGATATTTGTCCTGCATGAGTCCCCTGATTTCCTGCTGGGCTCGCCCGGTGTTGTAGTGCATGCGCGGTGAGGTGGCCGAGAGGAAATCATTATCCGTTTGCCAGGAGGCATTGCGTACGTTGTCTGACACGCGGGTCGGTTCAGCGGCCACCAGCAAGCCTGCTTCAAACAGCAGCGAACTGCTTCCCTTATACCGTATACCTACTCCCTGGTTGAAGTTGAAGGCATTGTAGCCGATGTTACCCCTGCTGTTGAGGGTCACGTGCAGGTTGTTGGCGTCGAGGGTAATATGGTCGGGGTTGACGGGCAGCTGAATATATTGAAAATCTGTGAAGGTGCCATCGGTAAAGCCGAGCCGGAAGGCAATCCGGGCGTTTTGCGGTGCGTCCGCATTCACTATAAACCTGTAAGGCTTGCCCGCATTGCTGGCAGAAGCCAGTGTCGCCATACCTCCGGCCGTGAACTCATCCTCCAGTATGTGGACATAAGGCGAAGGGCTGGTCAGTTTTACATTCAGGGCAGTGGTTGGGTCGAGGTAGTTGGTCAGGTCGATGTGGAGGAGCAAGGTGTCGCCAATCTGCGCCACTTTGTTGCCTGCCAGCGCAAAAGAGGTACAGCGGACTGCTTTGACGTTGGGTTCTTTGAGCGCCCGCTTTACATTGAGCCGGCCTTTGCCCAGCATTTCGATATAAGCTGCATTGCCCGGAAGCTGGTAGATGTTGTCGGCGGTAGACCGGAGGCGTTCCATGACCTGCAGCGCGTTCAGGAAGGGGAACCTGGACCGCACCAGGGCGGCTGCACCGGCTACCATGGGGGAGGCATACGAGGTGCCGTAACCACGGCCGTAAGTGTTGTCCCCGCTCTGGGAAGTCGTATATATGTTGGAGCTCGGCGCGCTGAGGTCGATCTTATAGCTCCACGTCTGGCCTTTGGTTTTTACGTCGTTGTTGATGCCGCCTACCGAGAGCACATTGTCGTACGAGGCCGGGTAAATGTTGACGTTCGCATCCGTGTTTCCGGCAGCGGCTACGACCACCACATCCCGGTTGAAGACGGCATAGTTGATGATGTCCTGTTCGTATTGCGAAGAGCCCTCGCCGCCCCAGGACAAATTGATGATGCTGCAGCCTTTGTCAGCCGCATAGACGATGGCCTCATACCCTCCGAAGCTGCCCGTCGGGGTAGACGGAAAAACCTTGATCGGCATAAGTTTTGTTTTGAAGCCCACGCTTGCCATACCTTTGCCGTTATCCGAGTCAGCGCCGGCGGCACCGGCTACCCCGACGCCGTGTCCTTTATAAGGCGAGTCATCATCCGGGTTGTTGTCTCTATCGGCGAAGTCCCAGCCATAGAAGTTGTCCAGCAAGCCGTCGCCGTCATTGTCTATTCCATCGATGGGGTCATCGTGGTTATACTTGATCTTTCGGACGAGATCTTCATGCGTCAGGCGAAAACCGGTATCCAATACGCCGATCACAATGTTTGTGTCACCTTTTTCCACGGACCAGGCATCGTACGCTTTGATCAGTTTCAGGTAGGCCTGGGTAGTTTTGGTGGAGTCGGAGGAGGGGTCATTGGGCTGATAAAGGGGCACCCGCTCATACAGGGGCTCTACATAGGCCACCAAACCGGTCGCCAGCAGGGTGCGTTGTACCTCTTCAAAGCTTTGACCCGGGGTATAGGAAAGCTCGTAGATCAGGGAGAGGTCGACACCGCTCTTGCGGGAGTTGGGGGCAGGGGCCTTACCCGGAAATTTTTGTTGCACCGCCTTCGCCCCGATCTGCTGTAGCGCGGACTGCAGGACCAGGTTGTTGCCCGAGGCCAGGCGGAGCTGGCTGTTCTGTTGTGGTGCCTTTAACTTGTAAACGACCGTATGGGGCTTGGTACCGTTGCCCAAAGCAGGTATAGCTGATTGCGCCTGTGCAGCCAGAAAAGGGATAGCCAAAAAAAAGTAGAGCAGGCTCTTAACAAAGCCCTTCAGCACTAGCCAACGGGTAGACATTGTATCCTATTAAACTATTTGGTAAAAGAGAGAAACCCGGAGGTGAGGCCAGGAAGTCAGACATAAAAGCAAAAGGAGCGCGGGGAATTTTCAGCGGCTTCCCCTGCATTTCAAAAAAATACGTAACTTTCCAAAAGAATGATTCTAATATATGTGTTTAATAATATAAAATAAATACTATGACACCGGATTTGAAAAATAAACATATTTCTACGATAGATACAGCCGTGAAAGCGCTGCATACGCGGAGCTTTTTCTCACACTATCCGGAGAATCCTCTGCCGGAAATTTACGGAGAGAACGCGGACAAAGAAGGCCGGGAAAAGTATAAGTCGCTACTCAACAACAGGTTTGAGGAGCTGCTGCAGGAAAACCCGGAAGCCTGGGTAGGGCAGGAGGAGACGCCTTACGAGCAACAGCCGCTGGGTGTAAAGTACCCGTATTTCAGCGTAGAAACCCTGATCGCACGGGCTGACGAAGCCTTTCATCAGTGGCGCAAGGTGAAGCCGGTTGACCGTGCTGCCTTGCTGGTAGAGTCGCTGGAACGTATGAAGAACCGTTTTTTTGAGATCGCCTATGCGACCATGCACACGACCGGGCAGGCCTACATGATGTCGTTCCAGGCATCGGGTCCGCACGCAGCTGACCGGGCCCTGGAGGCCATTGCAGCCGGCTACGAGGAGCAGAGCCGCTTTCCGGAAGCGATGGAATGGGAAAAGCCGATGGGCAAGTATAACCTCAAGCTGAATAAATCCTGGCGTGCCGTTCCGAAAGGGATTGGTCTGGTGATCGGCTGTTCTACGTTCCCGACCTGGAATACGGTGCCGGGTATGTTTGCCAGCCTGGTGACGGGCAACCCGGTGATCATCAAGCCGCACCCAAAGGCCGTGCTGCCGATCGCGATGGTGGTAGCGGAGGTACAGAAGGTACTGGCTGAAAACGGCCTCAACCCAAACATCTGCCAGCTGGCAGTGGATGCCGAAGATCACCTGATCACCAAAGAGCTGGCCGAGCACCCGAAGGTGAAGCTGATCGATTATACGGGCGGTACCGAGTTTGGGAACTATGTGGAGAGCCTGCCCGGAAAGGTAACATTCACGGAGAAGACCGGTGTGAATTCAATCATCCTGGACTCGGTGCAGGACCTGGACAAGGTGGCACAGAACCTGGCTTTTTCGCTCAGCCTCTATTCTGGCCAGATGTGTACGGCTCCGCAAAACATCTATGTTCCCGAAGGCGGTGTAAAAGTGGGAGGAGAGACGGTGCCCTATGAGGAGGTGGTGCAGAAACTGGCAGATGCCGTGACCGGACTGGTGAACAACCCGAAGGCAGGCCCGCACATCCTGGGGGCTATCCAGAACCCGGCCACTATGGAGCGCGTGAAGGATGCAGCATCGATCAAAGGAAAAGAACTGCTAAGCACCAGCGATTTCAGCAATCCGATGTTTGCCAACGCCCGCACCAGCACCCCGGTGATCTACGAAGTGGACGCGACAGAGAAGGAAAGCTACAGCCGCGAACTGTTTGGACCGATCGCCCTGGTGATCAAAACCAAGGATACCGATCAGTCTATTGCGATCGCTAAGGAGATGGCGCAGAATTACGGTGCTATTTCGTGCGGCGCATATACGACCGATGAGGCGACCAAAGAAAAGATCATGGATGAGATGAGCCTGGCGGGTACGCCGGTGAGTTTCAACCTGACTGGCGGCATCTATGTGAACCAGAATGCGAGTTTCTCTGATTTCCACGTAACCGGTGGCAATCCGGCGGGCAATGCATCGTTTACCAATCCGGAGTTTGTGATCAAACGCTTTACCTGGGTTGGCTTCCGGGAGCCTGTGATGAACTAATCCGGTATAACCGAAGCAAAAAGCCCCGGCACTGACAGGTGCCGGGGCTTTTTTTATTTGAACAGGTTGTCCATGTCTTTTTTGAGGTTGTCGAGTCCGTCCCGCAGGCCCTGCCATTTGCTTTGGCTGTCGTCCTGGTCGTTGAACTTCTTGGAAATCAGTTCCCGCTTGGCCTCCAGCGCCGCAATATGCTCGTGGTAGGTATGGTTAGAGTCTGCTGTCGTTGCGTTTACGCGTCCTTTCAAAATCTTGATCTTATTGTCCAGTTCATCCAGGCTCTTCTGTATCTCTTCGCGCGACAGGTGAGCAGGAGCCCGCATATGCTCAGGTTTCAGATTGTAAGTATCCATATTCTTTGGGTTAAGCTGTATCTTCTTAAAAATAGCCATGGCTGGCAATCTTCCTCTAAATACTCTGAAACGGTTAAAAAGGATGTACAGCAGGAGCCGGTTGCGGGAAGAAAGCCCACTTTTGGAACTATTTAGAAAAAATCTAAATAGTTGTTTTGACTTATGAATTTGGTGAGTACTTTTGCTGCGCTTCTTAGAATGAATCTAAATAAGAATTACATGCACCGTCTACTCTCCATTATTTGTGCACTCGTGCTATTGGCACACAGTTCCTTTGCACAGGACAAAGGCCGTATCGAAGGCCGTATCGTTTCAGAAAGAAATGAGCCCCTGCTGGGGATAAGTGTAGCCCTCGAAGGTACCATCCTGGGCACGACCACGGATGAAGAAGGAAAATACGTGATCCGGACAGTTGCCCCTGGTAACTATACCCTAGTAGCGACCAGCCTGGGATTCGCTACCGTTAAAAAAGCGGTCGAGGTAAAGGCAGGTTCAACCGCCTCCGTATACCTGCTGTTGCCGTCTTCCTCGAACACCCTAAACGAGGTAGTGATCAACGCAAACCACAGCGGGGAGTTTGTGCAGCCCATCGGCTCAACGGCTACCAAAATGGAAGCTCCGCTGAAGTCGGTGCCGCAATCGGTGCAGATCATATCGCGGCGCGCCCTGGACCAGATGCAGGTGATCCGCCTGGACGATGCCATGCGCAACGTAAGCGGTGTGACCATGGAGACAGGCTTTGGCGGCCGTACGGATATTTTCCAGATCCGGGGTTTCCGCACCAGCACCGAAAGTATCTTCAAAAATGGCTTCCGCAACAGTGTACGCACCTTCCGGGAGACGGCCAATATCCAGCAGATCGAAGTGATGAAAGGACCTGCATCGGTCTTGTATGGCGTAAGCGACCCGGGGGGCATGGTCAACATCACAACCAAAAAACCAACCGCCTATACCTTCCAGGACGTGCAGCTCACGGCCAACAGCTTTGGCCAGATCCGGCCGGCCATTGACCTGGGCGGCTCTTTCAACGAAAGCAAAACCTTTAAGTACCGACTCAATGCCGTGTATGAGAAAGGCGATACCTACCGTGACTTTGTTAGCACAGAACGCTTTTTTGTAGCGCCCGCCCTGACCTACGATTTTTCGGACAGAACTTCCCTGACGCTGGAGGCTGAGTACCTGGACCACGACCAGGCATCCGATAGAGGTATAGTGGCTTTCAATGGCGTAATTGCCGATGTGCCGAGTGACCGCTCCCTGGGCGAGCCCGATAACAAGGGTAAGCATCAGAACCGCCTGGTGCAGTACAACCTGCAACACCGCTTCAACGACATCTTCAGCCTGCGCCATGCCTCTAGCTTCACCTACTCGTCGGAGGCCCGAAAGGTAGTGGAAGCCGCCAGCCTGCTGAAAAATGATCCGACGAACTCCATGGTAGTACGCCGCCTGCAGGACCAGTACAACTTTGAGCGCAACCTGGCCACCCAGAATGAACTCTACGCTACCTTCAACACAGGCACCATGTTCGAGCACAAGACCGTCGTAGGCGTAGAGCTGGCCCGGTCCATGTTTGACATCTGGTTTAACCGCGCCAACTACGATACCCTGAATGTCTTTAACCCACAGTACAGCCGCCTGCCAAAACCAACGAACCTCGCCTTTGGCGACAGCTACCGTGATAATACGAATCTGTACGGCTTTTATGTGCAGGATTTCCTGTCTATCAACCAGCGGCTGAAAGTGCTGTTGGGAGCACGCTACGACTTCTGGGACCTGGAGAAGGTGACGGATAAAAAGAACAAAGACAACACCTTCACTACGGTGACGACCAAGCAAAGCCTGACTTCCTTTAACCCGCGCGTAGGGGTGTTGTATGAGGTATACGGACCGGTATCGGTGTATGGCAACTGGTCCAGGGGCTTTCAGCCGGAGCTGGGCCGCGTAGCCAAGACGGATGGCAGCAATGGCGCTCCGATCGAAAGCGAGTCCTTGAAGCCGGTGACTTCCGACCTGGTGGAAGGCGGCCTGAAAGTGGGCCTGCTGCAAGACAAGATAAACCTGAAAGCTGCTTATTTCAACATCACACGCAGCAATGTGCCGCTGCCTGACCGCAGAGGCGTAACAGATGCGCGGTTCAGTGAGTTTTCGGAGCAGGTAGGCGAGGTGCGCAGCGAAGGAATAGAGACAGATTTGACCGGTGAGCTGTTCCCGGGAATGAACGTGATCGCCACCTACAGCTACACCGATGCCCGCATCACCGAAGACATCAACGAAAACAAAGTAGGTATAGCCTTCCGGGGCGTGAGCAAGCATAGCGGCAGCCTTTGGGCAACGTACGAACTGCAGGCCGGTGTGCTGAAGGGACTTGGCTTCGGCGGTGGTTTCACCAGCTTCGGTGACCGGCCGGTAGATGCCACGGACAGCTTCCGGTTGCCTGGCTATACCCGCTACGACGCCACGATGTATTATGATGTGAAGCGCTTCCATGCGGCAGTGAACGTGCGGAACCTGGCTGACATCACCTACTACGATGGTTCACAATCCAGCACGGCCATCATGCCGGGAGCCCCACGCTCTGTACAGGGTACAGTAGGCGTACGGTTTTAGCAGATAAATTAAAAAATACTGTCGGCGGCACTGCATATACCTGTAGTGTCGCCGATTTTAGGTTTCGGTATTATGCGCAAATTCATTCTCCAGGTCCACTTGTGGGTAGGGCTGACAGCCGGAGCGGTACTGGCTGTGATGGGCTTCACAGGCTCGCTTTATGTGTTTCAGCCGGAGCTGACCGTGGCGCTATACCCGGAACTTTACAAAACCAGCCAACCCGATGGCACTCCGGTAGATGTGCGCACCATTGTGCAAAATGCCGAGCAACAATTCGGGAAAGAGGTCATCAGCATCAACTTTCCGATGCGGGAGCTGGAGAATTATATCCTGAAAGTGGAGGGGAACAAGCAGTGGCTGTTTTTTGATGCCGGCACAGGCCGCTACCTGGGGCAGATGGAGAATCGGCGTGGCATCATGGACGACCTCCTAGACCTGCATCGTAACCTGACCATCGGCGAGAACGGCGTCCTGATTACGCGTACCTGTGCCTTGTTGCTGGCATTCGTGCTGCTCTCTTCGGGCTTGTATATGTGGTGGCCCAAAAAGAAGCGCAACCTGAAAGATGGCCTGCGCCTCAAGCCGAATGCATCCTTCAAGCGCCGCAACTATGACCTGCACAATGTATTCGGTTTCTACTTCAGTATTCCCTTGTTGCTGGCAGCCATCACCGGCGCTTACTTCGGATTTCAGGAAAAAACACAACAGGTGGTCGATACCCTGACCCTGGCCAAAGAACCGACCCCTTACGTCAAGAAGCTCCAATCGGCATACCAGGCAGGCGTTCCCCCGCTCGATATCTACCAGGCCCTGGACCGGATGGACCAGCTATACCCGGCTTATAAGCCGCGTACGCTGGTGCTTGCCCCGGATAGCCTGGCTACCCTTAACCTGACATACCTGGCTTCGAAGGAACTGGAGGCCGGACCGCAGTACAGGCCCATGGTATACCTGGATCAGTATACGGGTGGCATTGTCTATGATTATAACCCTGAGACAGCACCTATCGGCCGAAAGCTTACCCGTAACTGGTTCGTGCCGATCCATTTCGGGGAACTGGGAGGCTGGGTGACCCGGGTGCTTTGGTTCTTCCTGGGCCTGATGCCCGGCACGCTCTGGATCACCGGCCTTCTCATCTGGACGGGCAAAAAGAAGAAGAATAAAAAGCGAGGCTACAGCATACCTGGCAAGCGCGTGGTTGCCTTATAGGGAGGTTCTGTTTTATTTAT
>NZ_JSYF01000279.1:0-14758 GCF_054824225.1 Pontibacter sp. HJ8 | reverse complement strand
CGAAATGCACAATGGAAATGAAGCGCACCTCAAATTGTCCCCCGATAAAATTATCGGCCATACCCTCTACGATGTACTGCCGGCTCCCTTAAGCCAAACCATCCATGAGTTGGTGCAAAAGGCCCTGCAGGCAGGCCTGATGGAGCGCATCGACTTTCAACTCGACCTTCCGTCCGGAACCCGGTACTACGAAGGCCGGATTGTGAAGTATAACGAGGACCAGGTGCTGTCGATCATGCGTGATACCACCGAAGAGCGGAATGTGGCGCAGCAGATCAAGGAAAAGAATGATTTTATCAGCCTGGTGCTCAATACCAGCCCCAGTCTGATCTATGTAAAAGACGGTTTAGGCAATTTTAAATTAGCGAACGAAGAGTGCGCAGCCTTGTTTGGAAAGTCTGTGGAGGAGCTGGTCCATTTAAATTACAGCGACGTGCATGCCGTGAAGCAGGAAGTGGATTATTACAACGCGTTGGACAGGCACGTCATCCGGACCGGAAAGGAGATAAAAGTGCAGGAGCGTTTTACGCTGCCATCCGGCGTAGTGACCTGGTATGATACGATCAAGAAGCCTCTGGTGACTAGCGACGGACAGGTGCAGGTGTTGGGCATAGCCACGAACATTACGGAACAACGCCTGGCCATCAAAAACCTGGAGCGGAGCGAAGAACTCCACCGCCTGCTTTCTGAGAACTCCCGTGACCTGATCTGTCTGCATGACCTGGACGGCACTTTCCTGTATGTTTCCAAGTCGGCGAAAGAATTGCTGGGCTATCTTCCCGAAGAGATTACGGGCACTTCTCCCTACGCCTTGCTGCATCCGGACGACAGTACCAGAGTCCTGGAAAAAGGACAGAACCGGGCCATCGAAGAAAAACGGATCATCATCATTCAACACCGGATGCTGCATCGGAACGGCTCCTATACCTGGATGGAGACGAGTATCAAACCGATCCTGAACGGCAACGGAGAAGTGGTGAAGTTGCAGTCTGCATCCCGTGATATCACAGACCGCCGGGCGGCCGAAGATGCATTGAAGAACAGTGAAAAGAAATACCGCGACCTGATCAATTACAGTCAGGCCTACATCTGTACGCATGATCTGCAGGGCAGGCTGCTGTCTGTCAATCCCTATTTGCTGCAGGCCCTTGACTATACCGAAGAAGAGATCGTAGGCAAAGAACTGAAGAACTTCTTCCCGCTTATGCACCGGCAACACTTCCCGGCCTACCTGGATCAGTTTGATGACCGGAACGTGGTCAATGGGGTTTTTTGTGTGCTCAACAAGGAGAAAGAAGAACGCTATCTCTACTACCAGAATTATAAGGTGAGCGAGGAAGACCAGCAACCTTACATCATTTGCATTGCGCAGGATATATCGGACCGGATGCGCACAGAGCAGGAGCTGAAAAAAGCAAAAGAAGCCGCTGAAGAGTCCGCACGTGTGAAAGAGAACTTCCTGGCCAATATGAGTCATGAGATCCGGACGCCATTGAACGGCATACTGGGTATGGCCGGCCTCTTAGGTAAAACACAGCTGGAAGAAACGCAGCACAACTACCTGAAGATCATCAACCAATCGGCGGATAACCTGCTGGTAGTGATCAACGATATTCTGGATGTGGCCAAAATAGAAGCCGGTAAGCTGGAACTCGAAATCATTCCGTTCGATGTCGAGGAAGTCGTGCAGGCGGCTTATCAGACTTTGCAATACAAGGCTGAGGAAAAAGAGATCGCGCTCCTGTTGGGCAAGCTGGAGCTGGACCACACCGTGCTGGAGGGAGATCCTTACCGCCTGAACCAAATCCTGCTGAATCTGCTCAACAACGCGATCAAGTTTACAGAAGAAGGCAGTGTCACCCTGAGCGCCCGGACACTGGAAGAAACGGCTTCTACCTTAACGATTGAGTTCTCGGTAACCGATACAGGTATAGGTGTACCCGAAAACAAAAAGGAGCTCATTTTTGAAGGATTTACGCAAGCTTATTCCAGTACTACCCGCAAGTATGGCGGTACCGGTCTTGGGCTGAGCATCTGCAAAAACCTGGTGGAGCGCCAGGGAGGCGATATTTGGGTAGAAAGTAATCCGGGCGGAGGAAGCACGTTTAAATTCATGCTGACTTATCCGAAAAGTAAAAACGCCTTGCCCCTGACCCCGGAAAGCAACCCGATAAACTTCAGGAGCCTGGGTGAAGTACGGGTGCTGCTGGCGGAAGACAACGAGGTAAACATCTTCCTGGCCCAGTCCATTATGGAGGATTGGGGCTTTAGGCTGGATGTGGCCATCAACGGCAGGGAAGCCGTGGAAATGGTGAACCAGCACGAATACGATGTCATCCTGATGGATATCCAGATGCCGGAGCTGAGCGGTATAGATGCTACCCAACTGATCAGGGAGCATTCTGATGCCAAAAAGGCCGCAACACCGATCATTGCCCTGACTGCCAATGCCCTGAAAGGAGATGCCGAGAAATACCTCCATGCCGGCATGAACGATTACCTCTCCAAGCCTTTTGAGGAAGAAGTATTGTTCGCTAAAATTGCCGCCCTGCTGCCACACAAGACCATCGGGTATAAAGAGCAGCTGCCGGAGGAGGATACGACTGAACCGATCCGGGAGGCATCTGAACCGCTTTACAGCATGGACGTTATCCGGCGGATGTCGCACAACAACGAGGCCTTTCTGAACCGGGCCAGGCAGATTTTTGCGGACACTGTTCCGGGCACGATCCGGGACATGCAGCAGGCGGTACTGATCCGGGACTGGCAGAAAGTAAGCGCCCTGGCCCACAAACTGAAGTCCACGATCGATACCATGAAGATCGAGAAGCTGAAAGAAGTGGTGCGTTTTATTGAGAGCCAGGCCAAGCAGTCAACCGATCTGGATACGGTACGGTCCGCTGTGCAGGAACTTTGCCAGGTCATGCTGCAGGTGGTGGAACAGGTACGGGAGGATATGACGCCAACTAAGTAATAAAAAAAGCATTCATAAAGCCGCTATACCTGCCAGGTATAGCGGCTTTTTTGATTTAAAATTTGACCTCTCGCCAGGCATTCTGTATATTTAGCTATACCTGACCTTGCTGCTATGTCCGTCTCCGTTTCCAAACACGCTATACCTGATCTGGGTACGATCATTGCGCTGCGCCACTACCTGCACCAGCATCCGGAAGTTTCCGGCAATGAAGCCAATACCGCCCACACCATACGGCAGTTTGTAAAGCGCTATGATCCCTCCGACGTTATACCTGACCTGGGAGGCAACGGAATCGCCATCGTTTTTGAGAACAAAGAAAAGTCCGGCCCTACCCTGCTCTTTCGGGCTGAACTGGATGCCCTCCCCATCGCAGAAACCAATTGTCTGCCTCATACCTCCATTTACCCGGGTATCGGGCATAAGTGCGGGCACGACGGGCACATGGCTACGTTGATGGGCTTGGCCAGCCTGCTGCACAGCCATCCCCTGCCGGCAGGTAAGGTGATCCTGTTGTTTCAGCCGGCTGAAGAGATCGGAGCAGGTGCCCGGGATGTCCTGCAGGAGGAGCGTTTCCGGGCCTTGAAACCCGACTATGTATTTGCCTTGCACAATTTGCCGGGGCTTCCGCTACACCAGGTAGTCGTACGGGAGCAGACTTTTTCAGCAGCCTCTGTTGGCCTGCAGGTAAGTCTGACGGGCAAAGAATCGCATGCGGCGGAGCCGGAGAACGGACTTAATCCCGGTGAAGGTATGAGCGAACTGATTCAGGCCTTTAATGCACTGGTCAACGGCCAGCATACTTTCAGCGATCTGACGCTTCTGACGGTGATACATGCCCGGCTGGGCGAGGTCGCGTTTGGAACTAATCCCGGTTTTGCAACGGTGATGGCCACCTTGCGTGCCTTTGAGCAAGCAGACCTAAACAAACTGAAACAGCTTGCCACAGACGTTGTTAAAGCCATTGCCGGGAAGTACAGCTTGAAGTATGATTTTGAGTTTGTAGAGGAGTTTCCGGCCACAACCAACGCAGACGAGGCCGTTGCGGCAGTGTTGCAGGCGGCAGCAGAACTCGGACTGGATGTGCAGCAGGCCCTGCAACCTTTCCGGTGGTCTGAGGACTTCGGACACTTTACGCAGGCCTATAAAGGGGCCCTTTTCGGGTTAGGGGCCGGCGTGCAGCAACCGCAACTGCATCATGCCGACTACGATTATCCGGATGACCTGATTGCGACCGGGAGCTCCCTTTTCTACGGTATAGCGCAGCAGTTTCTCAATGCTTAACATGGCCTATGTTGTATAGTTCATATCTGGAGATAAGTAAATCAGCCTTACAACATAACATAACGTTTCTGAAAGGGCTGCTTCGCCCCGGCGTCCGGCTTTCGTCTGTCATCAAAGGCAATGCCTATGGCCATGGCATCGAGGAGTTCGGCGGTATTGCGCAGGAATGCGGCATAGACCATTTTTCGGTTTTCAGTGCCGATGAGGCCTATCGCTTGCTGCAGGTGCTTCCAACCCCTGCCACGATCCAGATCATGGGCTATATCGATGACCCGGAACTGGAATGGGCCATTGCGAACGATATTGAATTCTATGTCTTTACTATTTCCCGCCTGGAAAGTGCTGCAGCAGCAGCCCGAAAGCTTCAGAAGCCTGCCCGGATTCACCTCGACCTGGAAACAGGCATGAACCGTCTCGGGCTTGGTGGTGATGAACTGAAGACAGCAGCTGATCTGATCCATCACCACAAAGGTTTGCTGGAAGTGGTGGGTATCTGTACTCATTTTGCCGGTGCTGAAAGCCCGGTGAACCACGAGCGCGTCATGCAGCAAATAGGGAACTTTAAAGCATCGGTAGAGCATCTTAAACGCAATGGCATACAGCCCAGTCAACTACACACCGCTTGCTCGGCCGCAGTCATGGCTTACCCGGAGACGCATCTGGACATGGTACGAGTTGGCATCATGCAGTATGGCTTCTGGTCAAGCCCGGAAACGTTTCAGAACTACATCAATCAAAGTACAGGCAGGGCAGACCCGCTCCGCCGTCTGATCAACTGGAAAAGCCATGTTATGAGCCTGAAGGCAGTTGCTGCCGGCGAATTTATCGGGTATGGCACTAGTTTCCAGGCACCTCAGGATATGCTGATCGCTGCCATACCGGTTGGCTATGCGTGGGGCTACAGCCGGGCTCTCAGTAACCAGGGGCAGGTACTCATACGGGAGCATCGCGCATCTGTCGTCGGCATCGTCAATATGAATGTGCTGATGGTGGATGTCACCGCTATACCCGATGTGGTCCTGAAAGATGAGGTGGTGTTGTTGGGCAAACAGGGAAGCGAGCATATAACAGTTGCTTCTTTCGGCGAACTGAGTACACAGCTGAATTATGAATTGCTCACACGGTTGCCGATGAATATACCCCGGAAAATTATTGACTAAGACCTTAAATCTGCCAATCTTCCTGTTTCAGCGAATACCCGCAGTTATCGCAGAAGTTTGCCCCGGTTGCATGCCCCTCTTTGTGGCAATTGGGGCAAACCCGCGTGTTCGTGTGCAGCTTATCCACTTTTGCCATCTCCACGGATACTATTCCCGTTGGTACGGCAATGATGCCATATCCTACGATCATCAGGCAGCTTGCCAGGAATTGCCCGAGAGAGGTTAGCGGTGTAATATCGCCGAAGCCTACGGTAGTAAGTGTCACGATTGCCCAGTAAATGCTGGTAGGAATACTGGTAAATCCGGCATCCGCCCCTTCTATCACATACATAAGTGCCCCCACCACCACGACCATCATCAGCACCACTCCCAGGAAAACCGCAATTTTGGTCATACTCGCCCGGATTGCTTTGGAGAGCACATGCCCTTCATTGACAAATTGGGTAAGTTTGAAGATACGGGCAATCCGGAGCAGCCGAAAAACCCGTATGACGAGCAGGTATTGCGACCCGACGATTATTAAACTCAAATATGTAGGGACGATAGCCAGAAAATCAATGATTCCGAAAAAGGAAAAGGCATATTTAAGTGGCCTCACCGTGCTGTAGAGCCTCAACAAATACTCAATGGTAAACAAAACTGTGAATGCCCACTCCAGGCCGAGGAAAAGAGGAAGATAGTCCTTTCTTAACTCCGGAACGCTCTCCAGGGACACGACCACCACACTGGACAAAATAAGGATGAGCAACAGAATGTCAAACGTTTTGCCTGCATGTGTTTCTGCTTCAAAAATGATCGAGTAGAGCTTTCTCTTCACTGATTGCTGCTGTGGTCGGGTCATGCTTTTGTACGGGTTGGGATATCTACGACTTATACGCTTAAAGAGCAGGAACAGCTTCTGGGGCCCAGCACATACCTTGACCGGACAGCGCCTTGGTCACTAAAAACAAAAAGCCACTGCAGTATACCTGCAGTGGCTTTAGTTGGTCGGTTTTTCAGTAACTTTACTCATAGGCTGCTTTCGTCCACGTTGACTGGCGGCTGAGTTGTCTCAGCAGGTGGAAGCGGAGTTGCGGATCCTGCTGGATGACCTCGAGCAGGTCATTTCGCCGGATGCGGATAAGGCTTGTGGTGTCCAGGACCAGGGCATTCTGGGTATAGCTTTCGTTCATCAGATCCGTTAGCCCCAGCAGGCTGTACTGCGAAGCTACGCAGGGCAATAAGGCATCTAAGGACGCTGTCAGGCCCACGCTCCCGCTCATGATGAACAGAAAATACTCGATCTTCTCGCCTGCCCTGAATAGGAATTTTCCTGCTTCATGCTGTTCAGGCTCTCCTGACAGTATCCCGGATTCCAATAATTGCCTGACTACCATGCGCGTATAGGTATAGTAGCTGAAGTTGCGCCCGCTGATCAGAACATGAAGCTGAAAGAGGACTTAAACTTCTGCTTAGCCATTCATTGCTTCTAATGTCTGTTCCAGCTCTTCCTGCTTTCTGCCTGTGCAATGGGCGCAGCACCCCGAGCAGGGCTTTTTCTTTTGCTGGCGATACGTGAGCAGCGGTATGCGGGTATGGTACGCCATGGTTTTGGTGTAGTTGCTGCTGGAAAGACGCTCCATCAGGTAATTGTCCTGGGTTGCCAGAATGAGCAGATCAGCCGAAGCGAGTTCCGCAAATTCACTGATGCCTTCCAGCACATCCTCTTCTTCGAGCAATTTAAACTCCACTTTGCGGCCCGACAGTGTTTTTTCCAGCTCCAGTAGGGCGGCTTTGTAGCTGCACAGCTGCGAACGCTCCTCAGCGCTGTATACCTGCACCAGCGTAAGCTTTGCTTTCAGCTGCTGTGCGAAATCGGCTATCTTCATGAGTACCTGAGGTTCCTGATCCGTGAAGTCCGTGGCAAAAACCAAGTGTTTGAGTTTCTTATAGCGTGCTGTGGCCGGCACAACCAGCACGGGACACGGCACCAGGCTCATGATCGCGGCGGCATGATCGGCAGCCGCTCCTGTTATACCCTGGCTTGGCGTGGTGGCTGCTTCCATGAGTACCAGATCTATGTTATAATCCTGTACCACGGTCTGTATGCTGTCTCGGATGGAGCCCGGTCGTACAACGCAGTCGAAAGGCGCGGTTGCTTTAGTGGAGTTGAAATCCCGGCTGAAGACACGTTCTGCAAAGCTACGCAGCTTCTGAATACAGCTGCTTTGCTGCGTAAAGGTCAGGTCTACCGTTTTGCAGGCATGGAACAGGTATAGCTCGGCGTCCCAGGCCAGCGCCAGCTGCCCTGCATAGTACAGCAAGTCTTCCCCTGACTGGTTGAGTTCGACCGGAACCAGTATCCGTTTCGTTTGTGATGGCTTGCTCATTTTGTTTTCTTTAACTGATATAAAGGTATAGTTCGTTCAGGTTTCAGGCAGTGAGCTGCGTCAGCTTCAAAAGTGACTTTTGTTGGTAATCCGGAAGTTTCTGGCCATTTAGCTAAAAGGTATAGCCGGCTGTCTCGGCCTGCTTACTTAGGTTTGGAGCAGCAGCTCATTTCGGTCGTGTGCTGCTCGGTATGCACCACTTTCGGGCTGAGGTAGGGTATACCTAAGCCGAGCCCGCGGACGATAAAAAGTACAGCCAGGCACATGCCCACATAAGGCACTGCTTTGTTGAAGGTTGCTCTGACTTTCAGGCTGATGAGTTTGCCCGACAAAGACACCAGGAACATAAGCGGGAAAGTACCCAGGCCAAACAGCGCCATGTAGAGCATCGCCCCCCCGATGCCCGGCGCACTGATTGCACCTGCCAGCGCGATGTAAACAAAGCCGCAGGGAAGCAGCCCGTTCAGCATACCTACTGTAAACAAAGAACCAAAGGAGTTTCTCTGAAAATAATACCCCAGCTTCTGCCGCACCCATACCATCAGTCTGTCCGTGCCCAGCACGCTGGCCGCTTTGCCTTTGGAAGCCGCGGGTACTACCAGTAAGAGCAGAATGAGTATACCTGACACGATAGAAACCGTTTGCTGCAGCCCTGCCAGCTGCAGGGATTGGCCGAAAGCTCCGGCCAGTGCACCCAGCAAAGCGTAGGTGGCGATTCTCCCACCATTGTACAGGAGCCGGCCGGCGTAGTAACGCCAGCCGGTACTCCCGACAAATGGTAGAGCCATTGCTATAGGGCCGCACATCCCGACACAATGGAAACTGCCTAGTAAGCCAAAAAGAAATCCTGCCCAGATCATGGCTTTATCTTATTTGGATTATTTTTTCTGTATAATACGCCTCTTCACCGGCGCTGAAATGCACACGCACCTTCCAGATGCCCGTTTCAAGTGCTTCCGCCTCGATGAGCTGGCTTTGATCACGGCCTAATTGGAGTGGGATCTGCTTGTCGAGCTTGTCATCTGAGGGACGGAACAGCGTGATCGTGCCACTCAGGCTTTTTCCTTTGTAAGTAGCCGGCATCTGCAGCAGAATGGTTTTTGCTTCCGCATTGTAGTCCAGCATCACATCGCCCAGGGCCTGCGTGCGGGCCACTTTGTCGATCTGTTCCTGGTAGGCGATCTCCTGCTCATAATAATCCTTGCTGATCAGGTCCACGTCCTGGTTCATTGCCTGGAAAACGAAGAATAAGATATACCCCATGAACAGCACAAGCCCGGCAACAACCGCATAAGGCCAGAGGGTGAATTTTTTATTTTTATCAGTAGTCATGTTGATTCCGAATGATTGTTTGTTATTATTTCCGATCAGCTTTACCATTATTTGGCGGGTGCCAGAAACTTGGTCTCCTGCGTCGTGATCAGTTCGTCGCCGTGGTATATGCCGATCTCGATCTCTGAATTCATGCCTTTCAGCTGGGCCTGCGGTATCTCCGTGAAGAAAACTCCCTCCACAATGCCCTGTGCCGGCAATACCAGGCTACTACCCACCACTTTTGTCGTTCCGTCCAGCCCGTGCAACCTCAGCGTGAGCGGCATTTCAATGTTGGTCTTGTTGATCACTGAGATGTTGTAGAGGTTTTTCACCGTACCTTGCTCTGTTTTCTGGTATAGTTGGCCTGGGGTGCGGAGGATCGTGGCCTGCGCGTCATCCCGAGTCAGCAGTAGTGCCGACAGCGCCGAGAGCAGCAGCACCAGCACGAAGGTATAGCCCATCACACGAGGAGTGAACAGTTCCCACTGTTTGCCTTCCGCAATCGCTTCTTCGGAATCGTAGCGGATCAGTCCTTCCGGTTTGTCGATCATGCGCATGATGTCGTTGCAGGCGTCTATACAGGCGGTGCAGTTGATACACTCCAGCTGCTGTGCGCCGTTGCGTATGTCTATACCTGTCGGGCATACCTGCAAGCACTGGTGGCAATCGATGCAGTCGCCATCGGTTCGCTCCTGCCCTTTTCTGAGTTTACCGCGTGGTTCGCCTCTCCCGTAGTCGTAGGCCACCACCAGGCTTTTCTTGTCGAGCATGACGCCCTGCAAGCGGCCATAAGGGCAAACGATCGTACATACCTGCTCCCGGAAAAAAGCGAACACCCAATAAAAAATTCCTGTAAAAGCGACCAGGGTGCCGAAGCCGGCCAGGTGGTTCAACGGACTGTCCGTTACGATCTCCTTCAGAGCATCTATTCCGATGACATATGCCAGGAAAGTGTTGGCGATGATGAACGAGATGAGCAGGAAAACAGCGGTTTTTGTCCCCTTTTTGAGGATCTTTTCCGTGTTCCAGGGCATTTTGTCCAGCGCCCTTTGTTTGGTAAAGTCCCCTTCGATCAGGTACTCGATGCGGCGGAAGACCATCTCCAGGAATATCGTCTGGGGACAGACCCAGCCACAGAACAGGCGCCCGTAAACCACTGTAAAGAGGATGATGAACACCACCAGTGCCAGGAAGGCCAGCACCAGCAAGAAGAAGTCCTGTGGCCAGAACAGCACACCGAAGATGACGAACTTGCGCTCCACCACGTTGAGCATGAGCAGCGGCAAGCCGTTAATCTTAATAAAAGGACCTGTGAAGAGGATAGCCAGCAGTGCATAGCTCACCCATTTTCTGTAATCGTAGAGTTTTCCTTTCGGTTTCCGGGGGTATACCCAGACCCGTTTCCCATGCTCATCTACTGTAGAGATATGGTCCCGGAATCCATCCGGAGATGTTTGTACTTTGCTTGCCATGGCAGTTTAATTTGTGCGGAATTTAATCCTGCCTGTTAGTTAAAAATTGAGAAAGATAGTAAAGCGGGAGATCCGGAAACCGGAGTTATCTCTCGTGACAAAATTCCGAAATCGGGCTCTTCTAAAAGATGACTTAGGTCATCTTGTGAAGTGATTGTCATCAGTAATGGCAGCTGCGCCAGCTTTACCTATCTGAATTCCGGTTAAAACAATTTTCATTAAAAAGAGAGAAGCAGGCATTTACGAACAAATGCCTGCTTCTCTCTTTTTTAGGTAACGCTCATGCTATACCTACTCCTTCTCCCCTTGTGCCTCTTTGCCATTGGCCGGGTTTGAGCCCTGCAATGACAGAATGTAGCTGCTAACCTCGAGTATCTGATCTTTGGTCAGCTTGCCCTGCCAGGGCACCATGCCTTTGCTGGGTACGCCAAACTTCACGGTTTTGAAAATTTCATTCACATCACCGCCGTGCAACCAGTATTCGTCTGTCAGGTTGGGTCCTACAGTACCTTCCCCCGCCTGGCCGTGACAGGCCGCGCAGTTTTGCAGATAGATGGCTTCACCAGCTTCGAGTGCGGCGGCTTCCGTTAATACTTCAAAGTCAGTGACTGCATTCGGATCTTCTACATTTCTGGAAGCGATAAGGGCAGCCTCCTGCATCTCCATCTCGTATTCCTCTGCCTGGAGAGCGCCGGTGCGGAACACGTGGTAATGCAGCATGTAGCCTACCGCAAACACGATCGATGCATAGAACATATACTTCCACCACGGGGGCAGGTCGTTGTCATACTCCTGTATCCCGTCGAAGTCGTGGTTGGAGGCGATCTCATCTTTCGCTTTTCCCGTCATCACGGTCGTGTCGCCACGTAGCAGGAACAACATACGGCCGGCAAAGCTGGTACGGAAGTCTTCCGCGTAAATGGAGTCTCCCATCATAGGCACTAGCAACCGGAACAGCACAAACAAGGTCAGGACAACCAACAGGACAATAAAGCCGGTCAGCGCGATGGTCAGCAGCATCACTGGGGGCAGATCGGAGAACGCCACGTCCTGTGCAACTGCCGGCTTTGCAGGATCATCCACCGGTGTGGCAGGAGTTTCTGCTACGACCTCTGCAGGAGCTGCGCTGGCCTCTTTGATGTAGGCGATCACATTTTTGATGTCGTCGTTCGACAAAGAGCTGCCAAAAGCTGGCATGGGCATCTTTTTGAACTTCTCATACACTTCTACTGCATCCTTGTCGCCGGAAGCGACCAGCTCCTGCGAGTTGGTGATAAACTTGAGCAACCATTCGTCGCCCCGGCGCTCGTGCACATTTTTGAGCGCAGGTCCTACTACTTCTGCATCCAGGCTGTGGCAGGCGGCACAGTTGCCTTCAAAAATTTTCTTTCCTTCAACGGCATCCTGCGCCAGAGCAGGTGCTCCGGTCATCAGGAGCAGGCCGACCACCAGGGCCAGGCCGCTGTTTCTGATTGATTTTCTGACAGAGATCATTGTCTGGTGCCTCCTAGCTTTGGTTCAGTTTCATCCTCCACAGAGCAGGCAAAACTGCTCATGGTATTTACATATTTCTTGTCCATCAGCGCAACGTATACCAGCAGCCCCAGGAAGAACACAAAGAAGATTGTGAAGGAGATAAGCGGATAAATTTCGATGCCATCAATGGCCTGTAAAACGTTCTTGTACATGGCTTTTTAAATTTGAACACTCGTATCACGTATCTCGAATCAGGTATCACGACCTGGTGATTTATGGTAAGTCGTGTGTCGTGATACGTGATACTTGTGTCGTTTTGATTACTCTTCCGTTTTTACTTTAATATCCGTACCCAGTCGTTGCAGGTAAGCGATCAGGGCTACGATCTCGGTCTCAGGTCTTACTTCCAGGCCTTCTTTGGCCAGGTCAGCCGAGATCTGGCGTGCCTGCTTCATCAGTTCCTGGTTTGCATTGGCGATGTACTCGTCCTCATAAGGCACACCCAGTTGCTTGAGCACCTTCAGCTTGGCTTCTGTCGTTGTCAGGTCCACGTCCTGCTCAAACAACCAGGGGTAAGCCGGCATAATAGAGCCTGGTGACATGGAGGTTGGATCGAGCATGTGGTGGTAGTGCCAGGAGTGCGGGTACTTGCCGCCTATGCGGTGCAGATCCGGACCGGTACGCTTGGAGCCCCACAGGAAGTTGTGATCGTAGACAAACTCACCCGCCTTGGAATACTCTCCATACCGCTCTGTTTCTGATCGGAAAGGACGAACCATTTGGGTATGGCAGTTCACACAGCCTTCTTTGATGTAGAGGTCACGTCCTTGCAGCTCCAGCGAAGTATAAGGCTTCACGCTGGCGATGGTCGGCACGTTGGACTTGATCACGAAGGCAGGTATAAATTCTACAAGACCACCGATCAGGATCGCTACAGTTGCCCAGATCGCCATTTGTGTCGGACGCTTCTCGATCCAGCTGTGCCAGTGACCGGCGTTGTGGCTTTCCTCTTTCACGATCGGAGGAGCTACTGCTGCTTCATTCGCGATCAGCGCACCAGACTTGGCCGTCTTGTACAAGTTAAATATCATCAGGAATACACCGCTCAGGTAGAGCACGCCGCCGATACCACGCAGGTAGTACATCGGTACGATCTGCAGAACAGTTTCCAGGAAGTTGGAATACTGGAGTGTACCTTCCGGAGTGAATTGTTTCCACATCAGGCCTTGGGTGAAACCCGCCCAGTACATCGGGATGGCATAGAACAGGATACCCAGGGTGCCGAGCCAGAAGTGGGAGTTCGCCAGCTTCTTGGAGTGCAGTTTGGTATTATACAGGCGTGGGAACAGCCAGTAGAGCATGGCAAATGTCAGGAAGCCGTTCCAGCCGAGTGCACCTACGTGTACGTGTGCTACGATCCAGTCTGTAAAGTGCGCGATAGCGTTCACGTTCTTCAGCGACAGCATAGGACCTTCAAAGGTCGCCATACCGTAAGCCGTGATGGCCACGACCATGAACTTCAGTACCGGCTCTTCACGCACCTTGTCCCAGGCGCCACGCAACGTCAACAGACCGTTGATCATACCGCCCCAACTTGGGGCAATCAGCATGATGGAGAACACCACACCCAGCGACTGTGCCCAGTCAGGCAAAGAGGTATAGAGCAAGTGGTGCGGACCAGCCCAGATGTAAATGAAGATCAGCGACCAGAAGTGAATGATAGACAGACGGTAAGAGTATACCGGACGATTGGCAGCCTTTGGCAGGAAGTAGTACATAAGGCCCAGGAACGGAGTCGTCAGGAAGAACGCCACCGCGTTGTGGCCATACCACCACTGCACCAGGGCATCCTGCACCCCGGCGTAGCCAGAGTAGCTTTTGAAAAGGTTTACCGGTATTTCATACGAGTTCACGATGTGCAGCACAGCCACTGTCAGGAAAGTGGCAATGTAGAACCAGATGGCCACATACATGTGTTTTTCGCGGCGTTTGGCCAGTGTGCCAAACATGTTCCAGCCAAATACAACCCATACCAGCGTGATCATGATGTCAATCGGCCACTCCAGTTCGGCATATTCCTTGGAAGTCGTGATGCCCAGCGGAAGCGTGATCAGGGCAGCTAAGATAACCGATTGCCAGCCCCAGAAGTTGATCTTGCTGAGTTTGTCGCTGTACATACGGGATTTGCAAAGGCGCTGCAAGGAGTAGTAAACACCCATAAAGATGGCATTGCCCACAAAGGCAAAGATCACCGCATTGGTGTGCAGGGGCCGGATGCGGCCAAAAGTGGTATACTGGTTGCCCATGTTCATGTCCGGGTTTGCCAGCTGGAAGGCGATCAGCGTTCCGATGATCATACCTGCTACTCCCCAGAAGACCGTGGCAATGCCAAAGTCACGAACGATTTTGTTGTCATAGAAAAATGTATCCGTTACACCGGGCTCATGGCCTTTCGGGGCAATCCGTTGCGGGGCGTTTTCTATGACCTTTTCTACTTCAGTTGACATGTGCGGTGTCCTCCATTGATTTAGTTGTGATGGGTAAATTGGCGATTTGTTGTGTGTGATTTGATGTTACAAAAATCTGAAATCGGGCTTTTCTAAAAGATGACCTAGGTCATCTTTGGAAGTGATTGTCATCAGTAATGGCAGGTGCGGGCTAACCCGGCTTCTTTTCCAGCTTGTCTGGTTTGCTATCGGCCTGGTATTC
>NZ_JSYF01000031.1:0-30013 GCF_054824225.1 Pontibacter sp. HJ8 | reverse complement strand
TTAAATCGGAATCAATGACATTCGAGATAGGCGTCGTATTGGCTGTAATAGCAATAGCGGTAGGGCTTTTTGTGAGCGAGCGGCTTTCTATCGATACAACGGCCATCCTGGTCATGTCCCTGTTCATGCTGTTGGGTATCCTGACACCGGCCGAGGGGCTGGCCGGCTTCAGCAATCCCGCTACCATCACGGTGGCCTGCATGTTCATCATCAGCACGGCTATTTTCAAGTCGGGCGCATTGAGCAGTATAGGGCTGCTGCTCACCAAGGCCGGGCGCAAAAACTACCTTTTCTGCCTGTTGGCGGTGATGCTGGTTTCGGGTCTTCTGTCTGCCTTCATCAACGATACGGCCGTGGTTGCTCTGCTCATGCCGGTAGTGATTCAGGTGGCGCGCGATACCCGCATTAGTCCTGCCAAGCTGCTCATACCGCTTTCTTTTGGCGCGTTGCTCGGCGGTATCTGTACCCTCATCGGGACCTCTACCAACATACTGGTAAGCGGGATTGCAGAGGCCCAGGGAGAAGCTCCGATCGGGATGTTTGAGATGACGCCTGTAGGCATTCTGTTCCTGGTAGCTGGCATGGTGTACATGTTGCTGGCAGGCCGCTTTCTGTTGCCCAGCCGCAAGGTAGCCGAAGACCTGACCGAGGACTTCAACATGGGGGATTACCTCACAGAAATCGTACTGCTGCCCGGCTCTCCCTCTGTAGGCATGCCCTTGCGCAGTTCCGGACTGGTGCAGAACCTGGACATCGACGTGTTGCTGATAACACGCGACAAGACTAAGCTTAAACCAACTCCCTATACCATGCTGCGTGCCCATGACGTGCTCAAGGTGCGCTGCGATGTAGAGAAGCTCAAAAAGATCAAGGAAGAGAAAGGGATTAAGCTGAAGTCAGAACGAAGATTTCGCGACGAAGACATCGGCGTCAATACCAAGTTATATGAAGCGATTATTACCCCCAGCTCTTATATAGAGGGCAAAACACTGAAAGACCTGGATTTCAGGGCACTCAACCACGGGGCTACCGTCGTTGCCATCCGGCACCGCGACGAGATCCTCCACGAAAAACTGACACACACCCACCTCTCATCGGGCGATGTACTGCTGATCGTGGCCGACAAAGAGCAGGCAGCACATCTGAGAAACAACCCCGATCTGCTCCTGATCTCCGAAACGGAGCGGAGCCACTACGATTACAGCAAGATCGTACCGGTACTGGCCATAGGTATAGGAGTCGTGATGGCGGCAGCCACCGGGCTGGCTCATATCGTGCTGAGCGCCCTGGTAGGCGTGGTACTACTGGTGCTGTTCAAGTGCATCCGCCTGGACGAGGTATACAAGGCCATCGAGTGGAAAGTGATTTTCATGCTGGCCGGCGTTCTCTCTATGGGAACTGCGCTGGAAAAGACAGGAGCGGCCAGTTTGCTATCCGGTTACCTGGTAAACTCAGTCGGTAGTTACGGGCCCCATGCGCTGCTTTCCACTTTCTTCTTTATCACGTTCATGGTGACCAATTTCATGTCTAACAACGCGACGGCAGCCTTGCTGGCCCCGATAGCGATTGTGGCTGCCAAGGAAATGGGGGTAAGTGTGAGACCCTTCCTGATGGCGGTTACGTTTGCCGCCTCGCTCAGCTTTATGACACCCATGGGCTACCAGACGAACACCATGATCTACGGCCCCGGCAATTACAGATTCACCGATTACCTGCGGGTCGGCACCCCACTGAATATTATCTTCTGGCTACTGGCTTCCCTGATCATCCCCTTGTTTTTTCCTTTCTAGAAAGAGACCAATACTGTTCCACGTGGGACAAGGCTGTATAGCCTTCGCCACAGGCAGAGTGGCTATACCTTTCATTCTGAGGTGTCCGAATCTTGTGGCTGAGGTAGAAGGTATAGCAAACCCGAAATCAACTCTCTGGCCTATCTGTCGTAAAATCAGTTACTTTTTACTTCAGGGTAATTTGTAGCGCATACGCTCCGCCCACTATTCTACGATGCACAGGCAACCGGCACAGGGCTTGTCTGTCCTGCTTGCAAAATATTTTGCTTCATATAAGTTTGATTGCCTATGAACATCGCGATAATTGGAGGAGGCCTGAGCGGCACATTAACGGCAATCCATTTGCTCCGGTATGCTCCGGAAGGCACTGACATCTGCCTGGTGGAGCAGGACAGGTATAGGATGAACCGGGGCATCGCTTATTCCAGCCAGTTGCCCTTCCAGCCGCTCAATGTACCCGCCAGCGCGATGAGCCTTTTCCCGGATGAGCCCTACGATTTCTTTGCTTGGCTGACAGCCCATCAATACCGGTACAAAGGGCAGTTGAAGGCACCGGTTAGTCCGCAGGATTTTGTACCCCGCTTCATTTTCGGAGACTATCTGAAATCGCGTCTGCAGGAGGCGGAAGCAGGTGCCCCGCAGGGCGTGAAGCTGGTAAACGTATACGAAGAGGCAGTTTCGGTGAAGCAGGAGGGAAGTGCCTTTCAGGTAACCTTGCGCAGCCAGGAAACGATGCAGGCGGATAAAGTGGTGCTCGCGCTGGGCAATTTCCCGCCCGGGCATCTGCCTATACCAGATGAGGCATTTTACGGGAGCAGCTGCTATGTAGCCTCCCCCTGGGCCGCAAAAGGCCTGATGAGCCTGCCGGCAGATGCCTCACTGTTGCTAATCGGCTCCAGCCTCACGATGGTGGACCTGGTAGGCAGCCTGCAGGCACAGGGGCATACCGGCAAGGTATACGTGGTATCGCGCCATGGCCTGCTGCCACAGCCCACGGGCACAGAAACAATGCCTTGCTACAAACTGTCTCTCCCGCCTAATGGTCCTTTGTCGGCAATGGATATGTTCCGGTTCATCCGGCATGAAATACAGGAGGCTGCACGGAAAGGCTATACCTGGCGCAATGTGCTGGACGCCCTGCGGGAGGAAGTCCCGGGTATCTGGCAAGCGTTTTCAGGGCAGGAGAAGAAACGCTTTCTGCGCCACATCCGCCCCTTCTGGGAAACGCACCGCCACCGCATGCCGGCAGCTTCTGCCAATCTGCTCCAAAAGCTACAGGCACAAGGCCAGCTGGAAGTAATAGCGGCAAGTATAGTGGATATGCAGGAAACAGGGGAGACCGCTTGTGTCACCATCCGGAGAAGAAAACAAACGACGACAGAGACAATTGAAGTGAGCAGGGTGATCAACTGCACCGGTCCTCAGGGCGATTTCACAAAGGTACCGATTCCCTTGGTGCAGCAATTACTCAAAGATGGTATGATAAAGCCCGATCCCCTAAGCCTGGGGGTGCTCACCATGCCCGACGGCACCTTGGTAGGAGAGGAGGGCAAACCAACTGTTGGTTTGTTCACGCTTGGTCCTCCGCGCAAAGCGACCCTGTATGAGTCAACAGCCCTGCGTGAGATCAGGCAACAGGCCCAGGCTCTGGCGCTTGAATTGCTGCAGGGGAATAGCACCCGGCTAAAAGCCGTGTCCGCCTTCTGATGGATCTGGTTGCCAGGGCACCTCGGTTTCACTTTCCGTATAGTCACAACAAGGAAATCCGCTATAGAAATTTTCATTGATCTGGCCATAAGTATAAAAGCGTATGAAGGAAGACCTGATTCTGATCATTCTGGCAATCCTCAGCCTGGCAAGCGTGGTACTGATCTGGCATTTCATGGCGCAGGACGATGATACACCTGAAGAATAGCAAACCATCTGCTGAACCTGCGTGCTGTTTGATTTTAAGTTGCTTCGAACTTTAAAAATAAACTCTTACTGCTGCTAGCGCAGGACTGAAAGCTCGCGTACTTTGCAGGTTTGATACTAGAATGAGAATCCGGAGCTTTGGACTGTTATTAACAGGAATTTTTGCTACTACTACTGCGCTTGCTCAGCCTACCGGCAAGCAGGTCACGCACCAGCAACTGGTGTGGTTTACTTATTCCAATAGCTTAGAACTCTCTTCCAAATGGTTTTTAACCACTGAGATCCATGAAAGGAGATTCATGAATCCGGACAGGCAGCATCAGTTTGCACTCCGGACTCACTTGAACTACAGGCTAGGTGAAAATTGGGATGCCTCCGCTGGATTTACTTACTTCCTTCAAAGTCCGCATGATCCGCAGGCAACAAACAAACTTGTGATACCTGAACTCAGGCCGCATGTTCAGTTTGATTACAGGCAGCCCATCGGGAGGCTCTTGATCACACACCGCTACAGAGCAGAGAAGCGATTCTTCAGGAATACTGCCAATGAAGAGCTGGCAAAAGGGTACAACACAAACTACCGTTTCAGGTACCGCCTCGGCTTTGAATACCGGTTGACAGATATCAACGAAAAACCACTAAAACTGAAAGTGAGTAATGAGCTGCATATCAACACCGGCAAACGCATCACCTATAATCGCTTCGATCAGAACAGGATATACCTAGGCTTGAATTACGCTGTTTTGAAACGTGTGAGTGTAGAGGCAGGCTATCTGAACTGGTACCAGCAGCGTACGGCAGGGGATCAGTTTTACAACAGGCATATCCTCAATTTTGCCCTCAGCCACAAGATCGAACTGAAGAGGAAAGATACGGATTCAGAAGAGTGATGACAGCAACAGATGCTGAGCTGGTTCAGCTATACCTCTCCTGCGCAAGCTATAAATACCCTCTGGCCTGTAGTTTGAACAGCTCTGCGTACTTGCCATTCTGGGCCAGTAACTCTTCATGGGAGCCGAGTTCTTTCAGCTGCCCCTGCTCCAGGAACAGAATCCGGTCGGCCATCCGCACAGTGGAGAAGCGGTGGGAGATAAGCACGGCGGTCTTGCCTTCGATCAACTCCGAAAAGCGCAAAAACACTTCATGTTCCGCCCGGGCATCGAGCGCCGAGGTAGGTTCATCGAGTATGAGCAGCTGGGCATCCCGCATGTAGGCACGGGCCAGGGCTACTTTCTGCCATTCTCCGCCCGACAGCTCCACGCCTTTGTTGAAGCGCTTGCCCAGCACCTGCTCATAGCCATCGGGCAGGCGCTGGATCACCGGATCTGCCAGGCTCTTCTGGGCCGAACCCTGTATGCGCTCCCGATCGCTGATGTTGCTGATCTGGCCGATGGCAATGTTGTCGGAAGCAGTCATCTGGAAGCGCACGTAATCCTGGAAAATGATGCCCACCTGGTGGCGCAGGTCATTCAGATCGTACTCCCGCAGGTCGATGCCATCGAGCAGGATACTGCCTTCTGTCGGCTCATACAACCTGGCCAGCAGTTTTACCAGCGTGGTCTTTCCGGCGCCGTTCTCACCTACCAGCGCCAGTTTCTCGCCGGCCTGCAGGTGGAAGGCGAGGTGGCGCACTGCCCAGCGCTCGCTGTTATGGTACTTGAAGCCAACATTCTCAAACGTGAAGCCCTGCTGTATGGGCCGCGGAACCGGCAGCGGGTTGGCAGGCGGTGTGATCTGTGGCTTCAGCTCCAGGAAATCGAAGAGGTCTTGCAGGTATAGCGCGCTCTCCGCTATCTGCGAAAAGCGGGTCATGATGCCCTGCAGCAGCCCGCGCATGCTGTTAAAGGAGCCTGCCAGGAAGGTAAGCGTACCCACGGTAATGATACCGGCCACTGTCTGGAAAAGGATAAAAATGTAGGCGCCGTAGTAGGCCAGTGTACCCAGCGAAGAAAGAACGCTGCCCCATACTGCCCGGCGCACGATAAGTCCCTTGTTCAGGTCATAATAGCGGTCCGAGAGCTGTTTGAACCTGGTAGCCAGGAAGCCCGATAAGTTAAAGGTCTTGATCTCTTTGGCTGTCTCGTCGCTGGCCCCGATGTAGCGCAGGTAGTCGAGTTCGCGCCGCTCTGGTGTCCAGGAGCGGGAGAGGGAGTAAGTGCGTTCGTTGAAGTGGGTCTCGCCCAGGAAAGAAGGGATCACGGCCACCAGCAGAATCAGGATAAGCCAAGGATTGAAGGTGATCAGGCCTACGGCCAGAAAGCCTATCGTGACGATATCCTGTACCTGCGAGAGCACCTGCGACATGAGCACCACCCGCGTGATCGTCTGCCGCCGCGCCCGCTCCAGCTTGTCGTAGAACGTGGCGTCTTCGAACTGTGCCAGATCCAGTTTGGCGGCATGCTCGATCAGGGCTACAGAGGTTCTGTTGGAGAAGAGGTCGCCCAGCAGGCTGTCGAGCAGCGTGATGCCCCGGTTGATCAGGTCCGATAGCAGACCGAGTCCCAGTTCCACCGCCACCAGCATCCACAGGTGGCTCAGATCGCGTTCACCTGTCACGGCTATCAGCCGGATCACTTCGTCGATGATCAGCTTTCCTACATAAAGCATCGCCAGGGGCAGGGACGATTTGACCAGGCGCAGCAGCATGTTTCCGACAGTCATCGACTTGCTTGTCTCCCAGATCAGCCTGAAAAATTTGGGCAGGTTCTTCAGGGCACCCATTTGCTCCCGAAGGCTTTTCTGTTCCTTGTCGGCCTGGGTAGAGGCCGATCTTGTTCCTTTGTTAGAGGTATTCATGTAAGTAAGTTCAGATGCTGGTTGTGTCCGCAGGCGCTATTACTATACCTTTGGCACTATTTAATGTTCAAATAAATTGATTCAAACTAAGTAGCAAAGCCTGGCTTCCTCCTGTTATATATAGTAAAATTCTTCTATATTTATTGGATAATCTCTTTCCAAGGTATGACCTACTTTTACAAACAAATTTTTTGTACGCTTTGTCTTTTAGCGCTAGGCTTATTGTGGCAACTTCCGGCTGTAGCTGCTCCCAGGCATATTTCCACGGCCCCTATACCTGCCTGGGCCAGGCAATTGCCCCAACGCCTTCAGACCGATATCGACCCGAACGAAGTAAATGACGGCTACCATTACCTGCAGCGTTCGCTGCAATGGGAGGTGGCACGTGAAGAGTCTTTCTTTCATAACACCTACAAGATCACAACGGAAGAAGGCGTGCAGAACAGCTCTGAACTGCAATTATCCTTCGACCCAAACCACGAAAAGCTATACCTGCACAAGGTGGTCGTGTGGCGCAAAGGCAAGCCCATCAACAAACTTAACCTGAACAAAGTAAAGGTCATACAGCGGGAACAGGGGCTCGAGCAGCGCATCTTCGACGAAAGCCTGACTGCCCTGCTTGTCCTGGACGATATACGCGTAGGCGACGTGGTGGAGTATGCCTGGACCATCAAAGGGCGTAACCCGGTGTTCCGGGGCAAGTTCTTTAACTCGTTCAATCTGCAGTTCTACGATCCGATGGATGAGTTGCTGGTGCACATTGTCATGCCCGAGCAACGCAAGCTTCACTATAAACTCTACAAAACAACACACAAGCCGGTCATCGCGACGGCCAATGGGAGCACTAGCTATACCTGGCACCTGAAAAACCTGCCCGCCACCCCTGTAGACAGTGAGGTACCCGACTGGTACGACCCCTATCCGGGGGCCTATGTCTCAGAATACAACTCCTGGAAAGAAGTAGTGGACTGGGCGCTGCCTATGTATGGGCTCAACGAAACACCCTCCAAAGCGCTGCAGGCTGTAATTGACAGCATCAGAACGACACACCGGAAAAAGGAAGAGCGGGTGGTGGCAGCCCTGCGCGTTGTGCAGGACGAAGTACGCTACCTGGGCATGGAAGCAGGTATAGGCGGGTATAAGCCCCGCTCGCCCTCTGCCGTATTCGCACAGCGCTTCGGCGACTGCAAAGACAAGTCGCTGCTGCTGAGCACGATGCTCAAGCACCTGGGCGTCGAGGCCTATCCGGCGCTGGTGAACTCCGGTTATAGAGGCCAGATCAAGGAAAGCCAGCCTTCGCCTTATGCTTTTAACCACTGTATTGTGCAGGTTGATCTGGAGGGAATCAGGCTCTGGTACGACCCCACCATTAGCAAGCAGCGCGGGACCTCCCATTCCACTTTTGTGCCGGATTACCAGCAGGCGCTCGTGCTGAGCGCATCTTCCAAAGGCCTGACAGAAGTTGTTCCGCCCGTAGCTAACAATGGCGGCGTGAAAGTGCTGGAGACATTCCTGTTCGACAATGTGGGTGGCGCTGTGACACTGCAGGTGAAGACCGAATACACCGGTTGGGAAGCGGACAGGCAGCGAAGCCGTTTTGCCACCACCAGTCTGAAGGAAATCCAGAAATCTTACCTCAACTTCTACGCCAACAACTATCCCGACATAGAAGAAGCCCGTCCCGTCGAGTTCATTGACTACGAGCACGGCAACAAGTTCACGACGCTGGAGGAGTATACCATCGAGAACCTGTGGGAGGAGCTGGAAGGCGCGGAAGGGCAGTTACGCTCCACTTTCTTCCCACAGGAGCTGCGCAACCACATCAGCCAACCCCGTACCAGCAAGCGTACCATGCCGATGGGGCTGGCCTACCCGGCACACGTGGAACAAGAGATACAGCTTTTCCTGCCGGAGTCCTGGCCGGTGCAACCCGCTGTAAAAGAAGTGAAAGATGAGGCCTTTGTTTACAAAAGCAAGGTGTCTTATGCCGAAAGTGGGAATGTGCTCACCCTGAACTATACCTACACCACCCTGCAGGACCACGTGCTGCCGGAGCATATGAGTGCCTTTGTAAAGAACCAGAAGATCATGTTGGATGACATGGGGTACAGTCTCAACTATAACACCAACCCGGCTTCAGGAGGCGGCTTCCGCTTCAGTTGGATCATGCTGGTGGTAGCCCTGCTGGCCCTGGGTGCTGGTTTATACGGTGGCTACAGGGTGTATTACCACTATGACCCCAACCCGGCTCCCGGCTTTATTCTGAGTAATGGAGAACCCATTGGAGGCTGGCTTATTGTGCCGCTGATCGGTCTTTTTGCCACGCCACTGGCGGGTACGGTTGCGGTGCTGCGAAACGGCTATTTCAACCAGGCAGTCTGGGAGAACCTGGTGATGCCCTCCTCTGCGAACTTTGCGCCGGAGCTGGCCGGCCTGATGGCATTGGAGCTGATCCTAAACATTGGGTTCGTGGTCTTCAGCCTGGTGCTGCTCAGGTTATACCTGAAGCGCCGCAGCAGCGTGCCATCCCTCATGGTGGCCTTCTACGTCGGCAATTTCCTGTTCATGATCGGGGAGTATGTAGCGCTGGAGAGTATGGCATTGCCTTTCGAAACGGAGAAGACCAGCCCTACCGATGCCATCCGTGCTTTCTTCATGGCAGCTATCTGGGTGCCTTACTTCAACCTTTCGCACCGGGTAAAAGATACCTTTGTGCAGATGCTGCACCCTCCTGTGTATGAAGAAGAGGAGCAACCGGTATTTGAGGGAATAAGTGAAGAAGAAACAGAAAAGGGTGCCGGTTAAATAAAGTAGTAAACGCTAGCCTGTTACCGGGAATAGTTTGAATAGCGGCTGAGGATTTTGAAGGGAATATAGGTTTTTGCTATATTTTCTCCGAACAGGCGAACATGGCACAAATGCAGCACGAAGTTTGCGAGCTCGTTTAGAAATCTGAAATCTATGAAAAGAACCTTACGCATCGTGTTCACGCTCGCAGTGATTAGCCTGACGGGCTGTACAAATGATTTTTATCCGGCCGTAGATGAACGCCTCACGGCTATACCTGTGCAGCCGCACAACAAGGCGGTAGAAGTTTTCTTTGCGGGCGAGTGGCCCAAAGAGGAGTACGTGAAGATCGCCGCGCTCGAAGCCCGTGGCGGCGAAGCCACCCCTTACATCACCCTGATCAACCGGCTGAAAGCCAGCGCCCGGGCCCACGGGGCCGACGCGCTGGTGGTCCAGGAAAAGAGCTACATCACCGATGTGTATTCCAATTCAGACAGGATGGTGGCCACATCGGGCACCACCGCGCTCAACGGCGTTGCCATCAAGTACAAAAAGAACCTGGACCTGGGGCTGATGCCCAAGCAACAGCAGATAGACCGATATGACCCTGTTTCAGACACCTTTGAGCCGGTACTGAACCTGCAACTGGGTATAGATGGTGAGATAACGGCCAAGGAAGAGAGCAGAGCGGATGCCATGAACATTTACAACGTGTACCTGCATGACTACACGGAGCGCCACCTGCTGAAAGAGCAGAGCGCCGGCTGGACGGAACGCAGGCAGGAGGGCTTCGTGACAGAGCGGCGGCTGCACAGCGAAAAGGGGATGTTGCTGAAGTACCTGAGGTTCCAGTACAACATGCAACGGCAGTTGCAGCAGGTGATCATAGAGAAGTCGGGCAGGCAGACGGAGGAGGTCCGCTATACCTACAACGACGCCGGCAAACTCACCTCGCGCAGCATCGACCGGGACAAAATGCCCTACCTGCAGGAGGACTATACCTACGATGCGAACGGCAAAGTGAGCGAAGTGCAGCTGTCCCTCAATACCCGGGAAGGCATGAAACCTCTCCTGCGGAGCACATTCGCCTACTATACCCTGGAGGAAATCCTGTAGGCTATACCTACTGAAAATCGAATAGACTGCTACGATGCTTGATTTTTCTTGAATAATTTTCTTACCCGGATCTGACCTTCGCTGTATTTATCAGGGATATCCTATATTTAGTTGAAATTTAATTCTTACCACATATAGTCCAAGTGAAAGCAGAGCTACTTTTAAAGATCTTATTTGCATTAACTTTTCTCCTAGGAGGCAACTTGGTGTATGCACAGAAAAAGGAAGTGCGGTATTATGATGCGGATGAGATTCCCACAAAGGAATCAAAGGCCTATTATTTCGGAATAGTAGAAGTCAATCCCGAGTCATCTCCGGCAGGTGCTGTTTCCTTTTATACCCTGGACAGTGTACTGATAAAGAGGAGAGAGTATAGGAATGTAAGTGACAAGAGAGCTAATGTAGAGCCGCATGGCATTAGTACTTACTGGTATAAAAATGGGCAAAAACAGGCTGTAGCGGAATACGTGAAAGGACAAAAACATGGAAGTTATCAGGAATGGTATGAAAACGGGAACCTGAAATATACCATGACATTTGAAAAAGGGCAGCTTCGTGATACGCTGTATGGCTATTATGAGAGTGGTAAGATGCGTAGAACAGATATCTTCAAGGCAGGTGAGTTAGTGAAAGGAAGTGTTTTTTCAGAGGAAGGTATAGCCCTGCCTTATGTGCGCCATTTTGAACTGCCTGAATATTTTGGCGGAGACGATATTATGTTGAAGTACCTGGGCACCCATGTACGGTATCCTGCAGAAGCTCAGCGAAACGGTGCTTCAGGACTGGTTGTGATCGGATTTAAGGTAAGCCCTGACGGAAGTTTGAAAGACTTTACTGTACGAAAAAGTGCAGGTCCTATGCTGGATGAAGAGGCTCTACGCGTTGTAAGGGGAATGCCGAACTGGCTGCCCGGTCAAAAAGAGGGAGTAGCTGAGGAAATGACTGCATTTGTGCCGGTCCGTTTCTCGATCCGCTAATGGTTTTCTGTTATTTCAATAGGGCATGAAAAATTATCTATTGACCTTGGCCATGGTGCTGGGAATAAGCTATACCTGCCCGGCCCAAACAAAGGTGCCTGCAGCAGACGTTGCCAGCATCGAGGCCATCACGGCGGCCGGCTTGCGCATCATCTCCGGGCCAAAAGGGCAGAAGCGGGACATGGAGCAGTTCAAGGCACTTTTTCTGCCGAACGCGCAAATGGGAGGCGTGTTCTCTAAAGGCGACAGCAGCTTCGTCCGGATAACGACTGTTGAACAGTTTGCAGCTCGCAACGGCCCCTTTTATGAACAGAACGGATTTTATGAAAGCCAGCTGGGACTCCGGGTGGAGCGGTTTGGGAACATCGCCACTGCCTTTCAGACCTACGATACCCGCTATACCCAACCGGGCAAAGTGGAAGCACGGGGCGTAAACACCTACCAACTGGTGTATGACAAAGGCCGCTGGTGGATTGCCAGCCTGCTCTTCACGCCCGAAACGCCGCAGCAGCCTCTCCCTGAAAAGTATCTGAAATAAGCGTTCCGGAGTATAGTACCCTATGACGCGTTATTTGCTTTTCTTTCTGACGGGTTTTGCCCATGCGCTCCTGATCCTGCTCTATTCGGATTTGTCGGCGGAGTATGCCTCTTTCTATCGGGCGTTGGGGCTGGCGGGGGCAGTGGCACTTTTTGCTGTCGCTTCCTGGCTCACCTTGTTCAGTATGCGCGCCGGGGCGCTGGTATCCCTGGTAAGCCTGCTGGCCTTGCTCTACTGGAACGGGTATGTTGCCCAGCATATTCTGCAGCAGGAAACCGCTTTCGATACGGTCATTCTGGCCATCCACCTGGTGCTGGGCGCGCTGGCCCTGATCGCATTGGTTACCAGCCTGCGCTATACTTTCCGAAGAAGCCTCTCCTGGCGGGCGGGCACCCGGGGAGCCGGCTATGTAGTCAAGATCATACTGGCTGCCATACCTGTAAGCATTGCTGTGGCCTATTTGCTGTACGCCTGAAATGAGAAAAGCCCCGCCAAAATGGCTGGGGCCTTCTCTCACCTTAAAACAAACTAATCTAAACTTTAACTAACCTTATCTTTATACCTGCTGATGCAGTTTCTATGCCACTTTCTGCTTCTCCGCGCTATTGGCGGAAAATTATTTTTCAAAAAAAATAAAGGAAATGTTGTGTAGCTGAAAATATGTCCCCATATTAGCTTTTCCAATTCTCTACTACCCTTAATTCGGGTGCAAAACTACATTTATGTTTTTCCAAAACAAAGGAAAGCACATGAATTTTTTTGTACTTTTTGTATCTTCCTGATTGTCTGGTTATTAAATTTAATTTCACTGACTGTAGCAGTGAGAAAACCTGTCCTGCCCTTCGGATTTTGCGGCACTTCTGCCAAACGAACCTACCTGTGATACGTCACGGAATACCGGCTATACCTGAAAAGCCGGTGCTTTTGCGGCCCCGCAGGCAACAAGGCGTCCAAAAGCAAGAGGCAAGCAAAGCGGTGGCTCTGATGCCGTGCCGCCGCTTCGCTTGCCTCCCAACTAAACAGGAACCCGAACCGGGCTGAATGTACTAGATCATGGCCACGGTTTTGTTGTCGATCTGCCCGCCATACGTTTTCTTGTAGTGTACCTTGCGCTCCAGCGCCTCAATTACCGGAATAGAAAAGTCCGCTCCTTCAAGCTCACTGGCAGTCGGCATACCGCCGGGGCTGAACACATTGATCTCCATCAGCTTGTCGCCTACAATATCCAGCCCGACCATGAACATCCCGTCCTGAATCAACTTGGGGCGCACCAGTTCTACCAGGTCCAGCATGGTCTGGTCTACTTTGGCGGCCACAGCGGTGCCTCCCACGTGTATGTTGCTGCGGATGTCGTCTTTGCTGTTCACGCGGCGCATAGCGCAGTACTTGCCATTGTGCTGCAGGGCTTCGCCGTTCACTACAAAGAGACGCACATCGCCTTCGGTGGCTTGCGGGAGGTATTCCTGCGCGATCACGTACCCGTCGCGGCTGATGGCTTCCACGATCTGGTTCAGGTTGGTGGCGTCGTTCTTCTTTACCAGGAAAACACCTGAGCCACCCGAACCCTGCAGGGGCTTGAGAATGATGTTGTTTTTCTGCTCGTTAAAGAACTCCTTGATCTCTTCCTTGTCACGTGTAATGAGGGTGCGGGGGCGAACCGCTTCCGGGAAGTGCTGAAAGTACATCTTGTTCACGGCATCCGAGAGCGAGGTCGGGTCGTTGAGTACGATCACCCCGTGGCGCAGGGCCAGCTGCCCGAAAATGATGCCGGCATTCTGGGCCCAGCTCCTGCCTTCGCCTTCAGAAGAAGGATCGTTGCGGAGCATCAGCACATCCAGTTCCGGGGCCGTAATAACCGTTTTTTTGGCTTTTTCTCCTTGTATCGCCTCCAGGTAGGTGGCCGGGGACTTATACTTATGCTTGGTGTCCGCCATTGCTGCGGTAGCGCCCATATAGCCGTTGGGGTAATAGGCGAGATCGCCCACGCCCATCAGCAGCACGGTGTGGCCCAGGTTGTGCATGCGTTGTGCCAGGAAGATGGTGGTATGGGTTGCTTTTTCTGTATTTACGTCGTTTACTACAAATCCTATCGTCATGTGGGGTGGGTGCTAAGTGAGTGTCGGTTTTTAGGTTACAGTAGGTTAAATACTGATATCCCGGCTTTTAGTTTTTCAAGCTTTGGCTTTACGGCAGGATCCAGCAGGTAGCGGGGCTTGATGGGAGCAGGCCGCAACACCTGGCGGTAGATCAGTTCCTGCACGATGGGGATGTACTCCTGCCGGATCTTCCCGATCAGGAGCGGCTCCAGTTCGTTGCCTTCTTTCAGGTAGCGCAGCAGGTGCACGAGGCCACGCAGGTATACGGCATCTTTCGTCAGGCCGCCGCCGCGGTGCACACGCATGGCAATGCCAAAAGCGGTTTCGTCATCAAACTTATAAGCCTCTTTAAGCCGGCAGAAGTTGTCAGTAAAGCTGCAGCCTTTGGTGAGGTGGTGTACGGCAATGACACGGGCAGCCAGCGTTCGCAGCCTGTCCTGGTCCAGCCCACCCACCAGGTATTCGCTCAGTACGGCCAGCCCTTCCTGCAGTTCCTCATAGCCCGGCACGCCCACATAGAGTTGCTGCAGGGGCTGGGCTTTGCCATTGAAGTAGGTGAGGATGTGTGTCCCAACTTCATGCTGAATGAGCGCCTCGGCCCGGCTGCGGGGTATTTTGGCATCCGTACCGATGTTGAGCCTGCCTTTGGATACGATCAGGCCCACCACATCCTTGCGGACGTCCACACCGGAGTCTACGCCTGGGTGCTGGCTCCGGAGAAAAGCGATCTCCTGCTCGGCTAGGGCGGCAAATTCAGCAACCGGTATCAGCAGGGTGTTCGGATCCCGGGTTGGTTCAGGTATGGCGGCCAGTATACCTTCTGCCACTTTCAGCAGTTGCTCGTCCACATCCCCGAACAGTTGCAGGCTGCTGTATAAAAAGTGGGGCGTGTTACGGTCGGCCAGCATGCTCAGGGTTTTATCCAGCTCGTGGCGCTTGTCGCGGAACAGGAAAGCCAGGGTAGGGTCTTCTACTTTCTCTATGGGAATGTTGTAAAGCTCCCGCTTGAGCAGGTCGGCATCCACCGGCATCAGGCGGTACTGGAAGGTAGGGTCCTGTTTGAACTTGTTTTTCCGGAACTCCTGCCAGGCCTCTTCGGAGTTGATGGGCGTAACAAGCAGCAGAAAACGGAATTGATCGCTGATGGCAGTCAGTTGCTTGTCGATGCGCCAGACCGCGGGCACCACTGCCTGCCGGCCAAGGGCCTGGAAGTGCTGGGGCTGGTGCGTGGTCTGCACCCGCACAAAATCGAAAACGGCTTTCTTGATCGCATTGGATACCATGGTTCGCAATGTCCGGAGGAGTAAGGGGTATACGGTGGCACCCGCCCGGTAAATCGGTTGTATCTCCAGACCCAGCATCAGGCAGCTCAACTGCTTTAGCTCTTCCTCGCTAAGCAGGCTGTTGGGGCCCGCCAGCAGGGCCTGGTTGGATGCCGTGGCCACCGTAGCAGGCCTGTCACTGATGCGTATACCTTTCAGCTCATTTACCAGCGCCTGGGTAGTGGCAGGCAATGCCAGTTCCGGGCCCAGCACCCGGAAGGTGGGGCCGTCAGCTGCCGTACTATCCGGTGCTGCAAATACCTCCAGCAACATAAATGCCCCGAACTCCGCTGTCATGGCCTTGACGATCTCCCGGATCAGGAGCCGGAGTTCGGGTGTCTGTTCTTCCCGCGCAATGATGTAGGAGGCCGATGCCTTGACAAAATCCGCGGTGGCATGGTCGGGTGCATGGGCCGGGTGTCGGAACAGGACCAGAAAAGGAAGAGGCCGGTCGATGTGCACCAGCCCACCTTCGGGCAGGCGCCGGCGTACCTGCTTGCCGCGTTTCAGGCTTTTGACAATGCTTTTGGTGAAACTATCGGATAGGGTATCGGTCATGTCAGCAGCTTTTGGCATACCTGGGCACGTGCCGCCAGTACGGGTTCTAGTGTGCTTTGAAGCGCCTTTTCAATTTCTTTCAGCTGGTTTTCGTCTGGTTTGCCTGTCCACTCGTCCATGAAGAATTTTTTAAATTCAATGGAGATCACGCAGGCGCTGTCAGGAAAGGTATCGTGGATCCAGCGCATAAAATGCCCTCCTTCGAATTTAACATTTTCGCGCACATCCAGGCGCCGGCCCTGGTAGTTGTAGCTTTGCATGCTTCGGGTAAAAGCGTCCACTACCGGCGCCCACAGCTCCCGGTTCATGTTGCCGGTGCCCAGGTTCACCTCGGGGTTTTCTGCCGGATCCGCCTCCGGGCCATCGGCTCCCTGGCGCCTGTGGTTGTAGGTATGCAGGTCGTACACCACAAAGCAGCCATGTTGCTCCTGCACCTGTTGCAACAGTTGTTTTACCTCTTCGTAAAAGCGGTCGTACCGCGCCAGTGATTCCCGGACGAGTTCTTCCGGGAGCTCTTCCTTCCAGACATGCAGTCCCCAGGCATCTTCGGGTTTGCGGTAGATGGCCTTCTCGCGGGAGCGGTTCAGGTCCATTTCAAAGCGGGAGTTCAAACCAATTACCCGGTTGTCGGTTATACCTGTCCAGGTAGCCGTAAAGGGGTCTTCTTCCCGTAACCTTTCCTTTTCCGGTAAGGAAAAGAGGCTGCGGATGTTGTCACGTACGGTGTGCCCGTCATGGATGGCAGTGGCAATAAGCGGGCTTTTACCTTGCTTTATGTGATAGTATGGCTTTTCTGGCGAAGTGTGGGGCATAGGTTTTTTTGATAGGTTTTACCTGCCCGGGCGGCTTAAGGTTTTCCATCGGCCCCAACATTCCTGCCTGAAAAGTTTGTAGAAAAGCATGTAATTTATACTTTTAAAATACCGTAACAATCTGGTGTTATACCCTGTATAGCTCTATATAAGAATTTTTCTATAAACCTTCTGGCCTATGTGGCAATTTTATAAGAATACAGGTTACGTGATCGCAATCTTTCTGCTGGCCGTGCTGATGCAGTACCTGCGCTGTGATGCCCTCACCGGCGGGAACCTGCTGATGCTGGGCTCTTTGTTTGGCGGCGGACTGGTGGCCGGTTTGCTGGGCAGCTCCCAACTTATACAGGAGAAAGAGGTATAGCGTAGCCGGATGCATTGTATTCTTGGTTTGTAAAGGGCAATCCTTAACTTTACCTGGAGTACAAAAAGCAGATGGAAAACACATATGCAGCAGTTGCCTCTGAGAAAGAGGATGAGAAACTGCTCCAGCTATTAAAAGAACGCGCCAGCTATGAGCCAGGAGCCATACTTGCCGTAATTGAAGAAGTAGAAAGAAGAAACCTTGCCGTTCCGGATCTGGAACAGATAAAGCAGGAAGTGCTGCACGCCTATACCTTGCAACAGCAGCCGTCTGATACCGCTGCCGAGGCGCCGGAAGCCACCTCCTTTCCCGAAAAACTCCGGAACTTCGGCATGCTGTTTGTGCCACGGCAGCAGTATGTCGTGACCCCCGTCCTGATCAACCTCAACATCCTCATTTTTATTGTAGTAACCTTATCCGGCGTGCATGTGCTGTCTCCTGCGTGGCAGGACATGATTGCAGTAGGGGCAAACTTTGGACCTTATACCCTTACCGGGGAATGGTGGCGCCTCTTCAGCAGCATGTTCCTGCACATTGGGGTGCTGCACCTGCTGGTAAACATGTATGCCCTGGTCAGTATCGGGGGCGTGCTGGAGTCGTTGGTCGGCAAAAAACAGTTTGCCCTGGCCTACGTGCTCTGCGGGCTGGCCGGCAGCCTGGGCAGCCTGTGGTGGGACCAGATGCGGATAAGCGCCGGTGCTTCGGGTGCGATCTTCGGGATGTTTGGTATGTTCATGACGGTGGTGCTGCTGGAGCGCAAGATGAGCTGGCAGGAGAAGAAAGGGATGGTGTTGAACATGCTGGGCGTGATCGCCTTTAACCTGGTGTTTGGCCTGCAAAGCGGCATCGACAATGCGGCGCATACCGGCGGGCTGGTAATGGGCATCGTGTTTGGGGCTGTTTTGCTGCTTCGCTCCGGCAGGTATATCACGCAGCGCTACAGCAGCCTGGGCAATGCCCTGACGGTAGCCGTGGTGCTGGTTGCTTTCACGGCTTTGTATGTTCAGATACCTGCTACGCATGCCAAATACCTGAGTACCATGCTGCGGTTTGAAGAAAAGGAGCAGGAGGCGCTGGTGGTGCTGGAGGACATGCTGGCAGCCGGCTATGGCGAAGGGGCCGACAGGTATACAGATGAGCTGGAGCAAGGTATAGCCATATGGCATGCAGGTATAGCGGAGTTGGCGGCACTCGGGGAGCTGCCCGATCTGAAGGCGCAGGAGGCAAAAGAGGTGGAGACCATGCTGCACTACGCCCGGCTGCGCAAAAAGTCCTATGAGATGATGCGGGATGACTTGCAGGCCAAACAGCCCTGGATGAACCCAAAGCAACAAGAGGTTATGCAGGCGATCAGTACCTCCGTGGAAGAAATGAATCAACTGAGAGGAAATAAAAACGGGCAGTAGGTAGCGGCTTAGTAACCCCGATGCACGGCTGGTATGCCCATGGTGCTGAAAGCTGGCGCAACTGAGCGTACCTGTTTCCGGAACAGCCGCTTTGTACTGTCCTGATCTTCCGAATACTTTTTGAAGTAGTGTTGCCCTCAATCTGAAGCATAAGGCAAGCCTGCTCCATGTCTTGGCATACCTTTTCTTTTCACATCCATAAGCCCCTCCCTTCTGCGGACTCCCAATCCTGGCGGTATAAGCGTTTCTTTAAAAACGAATTGTCGGAGATCTCCTGCCTCTCCCTGGGCTGTGCAGGTAGCCGGAATAAATTTTTTAAGCCTCAAGCAACCATTTCAGAATTCTGACATCTATTAGGTTGAGAGCAGCTTAAAAGAAGAATTTTGCGGCCTCCTGAAAGAGAAACCTTAAACAAACAGACCTATGAAGAGTATCAAGTTTTACACCATCACACTGGCCATGCTGGCAATGGCTCTTTTATTGGCTCACCTTCCGGCAATGGCCCAGCGCCATATCAAAGGCGAAGGGGAGATCAAATCGCAGAACAGAGACGTTTCCGGCTTCAAAGGGATCGACGTGAGCGGCGGCTTTGCGGTAGAACTCACACAGGGCAGCAAGGAAGGGGTGCGTGTAGAGGCCCAGGAAAACCTGCTCAGCAACATCAAAACAGAAGTCAGAAACGGGGTGCTGCACATCTACAACGATGGAAGCATCTCCACCAACAAAGGCATGAAGGCCTATATCACGGTGCGGGAACTGAACAAAGTGAGCATCAGTGGCGGTGTAAAAGTAACAGGCAATTCCACTTTCAAAGCCGATGCGTTTGACCTGGACCTGAGCGGAGGCTCTAAGGTAACACTGGCCATCAGCACCAAGAAACTCAACGCAGACATGAGCGGTGCCAGCAAGGTAGAGCTGACAGGTCGCGCCGATGAAGTGATGATGGATATGTCCGGTGCGTCCAACGTGGATGCGTCAGAGCTGGAAGCAAAGAATGTGAAGATAGAGGCAAGCGGTGCCAGCAAAGTCAGGGTGTTTGCCAAAGAGAATCTGGACATCAACGCTTCCGGTGCCTCCAATGTAGCCTACAAAGGCAACCCAAGCATTACCTCCGATGTGTCGTCGGCAGCCAAAATATCCAAAATGTAAGAGAATACAGTCCTATACATAAAAAGGGCTGCCCGCAAAGGCAGCCCTTTTTATGTATAGGACTTGCGTCCTGACCAGGTATAGCTATACCTAGCGCACCGGCACCGGCAGTACCGGCAGGCTGGTATGGCCTTCTGCATCGACCGCCTGCACCGCAAAGAAGTAGTTGTCTTTGGAGTAGCCGATAGTCGCTTTGTTGTCCTTTACAAAAAACTTCTTGTCCCAGGTAGGGCTGTTGGTTTCGCGCATCAGGATGTAGTAACCGGCAGGCTTTTTGCCTTTGGCAGGAGCCTGCCACTGCAGATCCGTTTTGTTGGTCAGGTTGGAGGTCAGCACGCCCACTTTCTCCGGAGCCTGCGGCGCCCGGCCCAGGTTGGCCATGGTGGCCAGGTTCACGGCGGTGTTTTTGCGCAGGTATTCAAAGTCCATGAACTCAATGAGGTCGCCGTACTGCTTGCCGTTCTCTTTGCGCACATCCTGGTGCTGGTGGTCAAAGTCCTCGTTCATTTCGCTCATGCGCACAGCTGCAAAGCCCTGCTGGTTGAACGGGGTGTGGTCGCCGCCACGCAGGAAGCGATCCGGGCGATAGCCAAGCACTACCTCTAACTGGTCCACGTAAGCTTCGCCGGTCATTTTCATGTAGCGGGCCAGGTTGCGGCTCGGGCCGTCGTTCTCAGAGCCGAGTGTACGGCGCAGGCGGGCCTGCTCTTCTGTTTCGTTGGAAGGAGTGGCCTCGCTGAACACGCGCACCCGGGTATTGTCATGCAGACCCGTTTCGGCAGAGTAGGAATTGCCCACGATGTCGTTGTTAAGCACCGCTACCAGGTTCCAGCCTTCTTTCTTCACGCGCTCAGCCATGTGCTTTGAGCCGTACAGCCCCTGTTCTTCGCCCTGAAAAGCGACAAAAACCAGTGTGGCCGGGAACGGGCGCGACGCCATCACGCGGGCCATCTCCATCACAATCGCTACTCCCGAAGCGTCGTCGTTTGCGCCCGGGGCCTTGCTTTTGGCGTCCATCACGTCGGTGGCGCGGGAGTCGAGGTGGCCGCTCACGATGATCACGCGGTCATCTGTCGGGTCAGTGCCTTTGAGGGTAGCGACCACGTTGGCCATTTCCACGTCCTGCGGGATGCGGCGGCCGTCTGCCTTTACGGTATAGCGGTCCATCGCTACGGTCATGCGGCCGCCAGAGGCCTTGGCATAGTTCTCAAACTCCGATTTCACCCACTCGCGGGCGGCACCGATGCCTACTTTTTTGCTGGTAGTCGTGCTCAGGGTATGGCGTGTTTCAAAGTCTACCATCCGCTGCACCAGCGCCCGCAGGTTTTGTGCCGACACCTCGTTCACCATCTTCTGGATTTCCTCGTCGTGGGTGGAAGGCGCCTGCGCGGCGACTGTCTGGGTAAGGTATAGCCCTGCCAGCAGGCAAAGAGCCAGCAGTCGGGTGAGTTTCGTCTTGTAAGTCATTTGTGTTAGAAAAGATGCGCTCTAGATTAGAATGAGATTCTAAATATAGGGAGCTTTAGGGAAGATTGAAAAACCGACTTATATATAGGCCAGCGTGCAGCGTTCGCCTTCCAGTTTGTGCAATTCCTGTTCTACTGTGAGGCTATCCTTGGCCTGCGTAAACTCCGACTGGTAGCGCTTGGAGAGTTCCCTGCGTTTGATAGCTTCCAGAAAACGCCGCGCGTCGTCGCGGTTTTGCAGGATCAGGCCGGGTACCGTGGTGGGCTTGTCATCATCGCCTTTGGCCACCATCGTGAAATAGGAGGTGTTGGTATGTTTGACTATACCTGTCTTGACGTTCTCTGCGATGACTTTTATACCGACCATCAAAGAGGTATTCCCCACGTAGTTGACCGAGGCCATAAGCGATACCAGTTCGCCTACCTCCACGGGCTGCAGGAAATTCACGCCATCCACGGTGACAGTGACGCAGTAGTTGCCGGCATGCTTGGCAGAGCAGGCGTACGCCACCTTGTCCATGAGCGAAAGCAGGATTCCGCCATGAATTTTGCCGCCAAAGTTGGCATAGCTCGGGATCATCAGCTCGGTGAGGGTCGTGCGAGAGTAGGAGACAGGTTGGAATGCAGGTATAGCCATGTTCAGTTTATCGATTATGGCAAGGTATACGAGGCCGACAAAGGAGGGGTACGCTACTGCTGCAAATACGGAGCCACCTCCGAAAGCTTAAACGAAATGGAAGCACCATCTATTGAGAGGCATACTTCAGGCAAGCCAAGGGAGGCATGAAAAACCAGCTGATCGTCTGCGAAGCCGATGTTCAGATCCTCATATCCAAACTCAGGTATGGTCTCTGCCATAGTGAAGCAATCGTTAAAGTTAGGGTCGTCTGCAAAGAGATGGTACTCAGCCTGTATTCGCTGGTTTACCTGTCGGAGCAGGTTGTTTCGTTTGTCGTTGAACAGGGATTCGTTCTTTATCGGCACATAGGCATCGTTTTCCAGCTTGTACAGGGTGTACTCCCAGCTGTAGCGGCCTTTGTAGTCGGGTATGCCAGTGGCCACCGATCTGTAATTCTGGTAAGTGCAGGTTCTGACAATGATGGGATCTTCGGAGCCAGGGTTATCCTCGTCTTTTTCCTCGCACGCAGTGGCCGTACTGTCAGTTGCTGTCTGTTTTTCGGATTCAGCTTCGGAGGAAACTGCCGTAACAGGTGCATCCGTTATGGTTGCTTCTGCAGACTCGATTGTAACGCCATCGGCTTTTGTCAGGCCCCGTTTGCTTTGCTCACAACCAAAGCTCATGCACAGCACCAACGAGATCAAAAACGCAGGATTTCTCATAAAAGGAAAGCAGCAAATCAGGTATACCGCCTACAAAAATACTACTTCCTTCACTACTTCGTCGCCCATGGCTTTGTTGAGGAGTTCCACCACCTTGCTTTTCGACATGTTGAGTTCATGCTTGAGCGGGGCGGAGGTAAGACGCACAAACAGCTTCTGGTCCCGGAAATAGAGCTCCTTTGTTTTCAGGGCGATGGGTTTGCCCATGATCTGCTCCCAACGCTGCACCAGGTCTACCTCGTTGAGCTTGCCCTGTAGCCGGTACGCCTTCAGCAGCCCTTTGATGCTGTCGCCGATGGTCTGCACATCTGCCTTTCGCTTCGCAATCTCCTCTTTCTTCTTGTAGTAGCGCACGGTTTTAATTTTGAATGAGTGGGTGAATGCATGCTTGAATACGTGTTCCGCTTATACAGTATGCAGCTGCTCCTCCGGGTTGGTAATACGAAACTTGGGCAGGCAAACACTTCTCCTGACAGCTGCTGTGAAGCTCCCGAATGCTCACAGGCAGGCGTATTACTTCTGCTCAGAAAGCCTTTGCAAAAGTAATGATAAAGTTGGTGAGTTATAGGTTATATGCAAGCTATACTTCTTCAGCGACTGTAGTGAATGAACCGGCGCCTGCTTCTACTGGGTTTCGAAGCCGCAGCGCTGGCAATTCTGCTCCCCTGTCAGTTTACCATGGTCATCCAGCGTAAACTGGCAGCATGTTACAAATTTCTCTTTCAGCATTTCTTTCGCGCGGTGTACCCTCGATTTTGTGTTGGCAAGCGAAACCCCCAGCAATTCAGCCACTTCCTGCTGCTTCTTCCCTTCAAAGTTTATCAACTCGATCACCTTTCTATACTTTTGGGGAAGCTCATGGATGAAGGATTCGAAACAGCAATACATAAGCTTCCGCTCCGGCTCCGGGAGCTTTTCAAGGGTTGTATCCTGCAGCTCAACCGCATGCCTGGTTTTCTTATAGAAATCTACAATCTGGTTTCTCGTTATTTGATAGGCCCAGGCCTGAACATTGGCATGATTGGTTAGGTTGTCCAGGTTCAGGTGAATCTTAATAAAAACTTCCTGTAAAATATCTTCCGCCTCCACCTGATTCTTGACTCTTTTCAGAATAAAGCGGTAGAGATTGTCTTTCAGGCCTTCCCAAACTGTCAAGGTGTCTTTTTGCATTTGTATACATTTAAAAGTCAGGAGAATGTACTTCCCCTGACTTCAGACCTTGTTAACAACAATTTACGCAGTTATCACATTCGCACTTGTCGCATGTGCATTGGCTTGCGGCACAATCACCGCAATCGCAATTGTCACACGTACAGTTAGGGCAAATACAAGTTCCCTGTTTCATTTCAGCTTCTTCTGTTACCAGTAGGATCGTCTTCATAAGATTGATTTTTAAATTTATCTGCGATGTAGACTGCGAAAGCTCAAAAAGGATGCAAAGTTTCGGAGGTATATAAATCTTACTGCCCGGAGTTCGATAAAATACCCAACTCTCATATAACATAAACCCAAAGGATAAAGTTGAAACCAACCATTACCCAATCAACCGCACTGTCCCTTCCTTTACTTTAAATCTACGGATCTGTTCGGACAGGTTCTCGAGTATTTTATCGGTTCGTTCGAGGTGGGTGTCGGTCAGGAAGATCTGGCCGAAGGCATGGGCGGCGACCATTTGCATGAGTTTGGTGATGCGTTTCTCGTCGAGGCGGTCAAAGATGTCGTCGAGCAGGAGCAGGGGTTTGTGGTGCTGCCGCTCGGCCATCACTTCGAAGTGTGCCAGCTTGAGGGCAATTACATAGCTCTTCTGCTGCCCCTGCGAGCCAAAGCTTTTCACGGGGTTTCCGTCCATCAGGAAAACAAAGTCGTCTTTGTGCGGGCCGACCGTGGTGCGCTGCAGGGCCAGGTCCTTGCGCTCGGCCTGCGCCAGCAGCTGCGAAAAATCAGCACCGGGCAGCTGGCTTTTGTAGGTCAGCGTCACCTCTTCGTGGCTGTCGGAGATGTGGCGGTAGTGCTTCTGGAAGATCGGAACGAACGTTTCCAGAAAAGTGATGCGCTCCTGCGCCAGTTGCTCTCCCACGGGCGTCAACTGCTCGTTGAGGATGTGGAGGTAGTCGCGGTCGAAGTAGCGGCGCTCGGCAAACTGCTTGAGCAGGGAGTTGCGCTGCTTGAGGATGTAGTTGTACTGAATGAGCCGCTCCAGGTAGGTATGGTCGAGCTGCGAGATGAGGCTGTCGAAGTATTTTCGGCGCTCCTCGCTGCCCTCGCGGATCAGGTCGGTATCGTAAGGCGAGATCAGCACGACCGGGAAACGGCCGATGTGGTCGCTCATCTTCTCATACACCACCTTGTTGTGGGCCACCGTTTTTTTCTGCCCCTGCCGCAGGCTGCACATAACGGTATGCTTCTCCTGGTCAATCTTAAACCGCCCTTTGACCATAAAATACTCCTCTTCCTGCTTGATACTCAGTGCATCCGAGCTGTTGAACGCACTCTTGGTCATGGAGAGATAATGGATGGCGTCGAGCAGGTTGGTTTTGCCGCTGCCATTGTCGCCAATGAAGCAATTGATGTGCGGCGAGAAACTAATGTTAGCTTCGTCGTAGTTCTTGAAAAACAACAGACTTAGATTTTCGAGGAGCATTAGTTTCTTCTTTGATTTCTTTTTCCTTAATTTCGCATGCTAAAACCCGTCAGAGGCCTGATTTGCCGCCCGTTCCGGCCCGAATCTCGCTAAAAATGCTGTACGGACAACAATAACGATACACAAATACCCATGGCTGATACGAAAGAAAAGGCAAAAGCGAAGTCGCAGAAAGCAAAGGTACAGGCTGAGCCAACATTTTCAAAAGAGACTTACATGTGGTGGTATGAGTCGATGAAGCTCATTCGCCGCTTTGAAGAAAAAACAGGCCAGCTGTATGGCCAGCAGAAAATAAAAGGCTTCTGCCACCTCTACATTGGCCAGGAGGCCTGCGTAGCCGGTGCTGTGACAGCCCTTGAGAAAGGCGACAAGTGGATTACGGCTTACCGTGACCACGCGCACCCACTGGCGCTGGGCACCAGCCCGAACGCCGTGATGGCCGAAATGTTTGCAAAGGTGACCGGCTGCTCCAAAGGCAAGGGCGGCTCCATGCACATCTTCGACAAAGAAGTAAACTTCGTGGGCGGACACGGCATCGTGGGTGGACAGGTGCCACTGGGCGCTGGTCTCGCTTTCGCAGAGAAATATAACAAGACAGGCAAGCTTTGCATCTGCTACATGGGCGACGGAGCCGTACGCCAGGGTGCTTTCCACGAAGCGCTGAACATGGCCATGACCTGGAAGCTTCCCGTGATCTTCGTGATCGAGAACAACGGCTACGCGATGGGTACTTCCGTAACGCGTACCTCCAACGTGAACGACCTTTACAAACTGGGCCATGCGTACGAAATGCCATCTGAGCCGGTAGAGGCGATGAGCGTAGAGAACGTGCACAATGCCGTGGCGAAAGCCGCTGAGCGTGCCCGTGCCGGTGAAGGCCCTACTTTGCTGGAGTTCAAAACGTACCGTTACAAAGGACACTCGATGTCTGACCCTGCCAAGTACAGAACAAAAGAGGAACTGGAAGACTACAAAGGCCGTGACTCGATAGAATCTGTAAAAGCCACGATCCTGAACAACGGTTGGGCTACAGAAGAAGAACTGGACGCAATCGATGAGAAAATCAAGGGGCAGGTGATGGAATCTGTGAAGTTCGCCGAAGAATCTCCGTATCCGGATCCTTCCGAGCTGTACACCGACATCTATGTAGAGAAGGACTATCCTTACATAATGGACTAAATTTTAAATATTTAAGGATTAGGAATTAAAAAATGTAAATTTGATGTTCTGGTCTTGTAGATTTGGTTCAAATCATTTTTAATTTCTATTTTTGAGTTCTTATTTTCAATTAAACTAATGGCAAAAGAGACAGTAAAAAAACACAGCGAATTTGAGGAGCTGGTAGAGAATCCGGATGTGTTGGCAGATCGCCTGGTGCATTCGGAGGACTTTGTGAAGAAAAACAAAACCAAGCTACTCGGTGTGTTTGCCGCCATTGCCGCAATAATAGTTGCTGGTTTTTTATTCTATAACCATCGCAACACGCAGAACCAGGAAGCGCAGGAAGCGATGTTCCAGGCTGTGTATTATTTCGAGGCAGATTCTCTGAACAAAGCCCTGAACGGCGATGGTCAGTATGACGGACTGTTGAGTATTGCCAAAGAGTATAGCGGAACAGATGCCGGTAACCTGGCGAACTTCTATGCTGGCGTGGCTTTACTGAAGCAAGGCCAGTTTGCTGAGGCACAATCTCACCTGGAAGATTTTAAATCGGACGACTACCTGATGCAGGCGCGTGCTTATAGCCTAACAGGAGATGCACTGTCAGAGCAGGGGAAGTACAAGGAAGCAGCAGACCTGTATACCAAAGCTGCTAACCACAATGCCAACCAGTACTTTTCACCACTCTACCTGATGAAGGCAGGTATAGCATACGAAGCGGCTAACGACTTCCAGGCAGCTGCCACCACCTATGACAAGATCATCAAAGATTTTGTAGCTTCTGCTGAGGTAACGGACGCTAAAAAGTACAAGGCCCGTGCCGAAATGCTGGCAGGCGGCAACAACTAACGTATAAACGGGCGTAAGCCTAACCCATAAAAAGCGCTTTTGTCCTACCGGCAGAAGCGCTTTTTGTTTAAAGTTGTTCTGCATCACATGGTACAGTTTGAATCTGTGAGCCCAACAACCAACAATTTAACCATCAACAATTTAAGGTATGGCGACTTCTTTAAAGAACCTGAACGAGTACAAGAAAGAAAGCTTTGCAGATATTTCAGAGAAAAGATTTGGGATCGTCGTGGCGGACTGGCACCATGAGATTACGGATGTGCTTTGCGCCGGTGCTATTGAGACGCTGCTCAAGCATGGCGCAAAGAAAGAGAATATCTTCCGGAACACCGTACCGGGTAGCTTTGAGCTGACGCTTGGCGCACAGTTCCTGGCACTGCAGGAAGAGATCGATGCGGTGATCTGCATCGGTGTGGTCATCAAAGGCGATACCAAGCACGACGATTACATCAACCACGCAGTAGCCAATGGCCTGACCAACGTGTCGCTGAAGTTTAACAAGCCGGTATCCTTCGGCCTGGTAACGACCAACAACCTGGAGCAGGCGCTGGACAGAGCCGGTGGCAAGCATGGCAACAAAGGGGTAGAGGCTGCCGCAGCGGCCATTCATATGCTGAGCTTCTAAAAAAAGGAAAGGCCCTGCTTCCAAAAGAAGCAGGGCCTTTCCCGTATGGGGAGGTATAGGCCGTTTAGAAATTATACCCTACAGTTATACCGGGCCTTAAACCGAAGCCGCTGCCTAATATCATATCGCCCAGTATACCCATATCGAAGTCTTCTTCTGTGCCGGTGTTTACCTTCAGGCTGCCGCTATTGTAGCCAGCTCCTAAAAATACATCGAGCGAAATATTGCTTTTAAAGATCCACTGGTTGCCAATGGCCACACCGGCGCCGATCGGCTTATACGTGGCGCTATAGTCACTGCCTTCTTCATCCTTGTTCTTTACCGTCAGCTTAAAGTTCTGGATGCGTCCGTAGCCGGCTACATAAGCTCCGGCCGGGGCCGTCTTATTATCCGAAAAGTAGTAGCGTACCTCGGGTGTAAAGCCATGGCCTTTGAACTTGACATCCGAGACAGAGATGCCGGTAGTAAAGGCACCCAGCTGCGCGCTTATTCTGTCTGTCACGGCGTATTCCAGGAAGCCGGAGCCGGTCAGGGCAAAAGGGCTAAGCACGTTTACCTTGATGACAGCGCGCTTGGGCTGCTGTACCTGTGCGGATGCCGTTTGCAATGAAACCATGGATAAAGCAGCCACGGCAAAAGTGAGTAGGATTTTCTTCTTCATCAGAGTCTAGTGAGTTAAACGGTGAGCTGCTAAAACGGGCAGTCCATATTGCAAATTAGCAACTTCCATTCCAGATTTGCAGCTGATCTGCAGAAAGTAGCGGGGAAGAAAATAAAAATTAAAATAGAGAGGCCGGGTAGCATAGTATAAATATTACTGTTATTTTTGCACGAAATTTAGCCAAGACAATACTACTGCCTCCAGAGTGGTTCGGTTTTTGGTTAAATATAGCTGATACTAAACTAAATCAGCCCAGACGCTGTTATGCGGCATAAGAACAATGCATACAGCAGGCAGGATGGTTTATAACCCATAAGGTTTAAGAAACTATAACGCAGTTCTAAGATAGTAGAATGAATACAAACGACGAAAAACAACGGTATTCCAAAGAGGAATTGGCAGAATTTGAAAGCATCATCCTTGAAAAACTGACCAATGCCCGTAAGGAAGTGACTTTTATCAAAGAGACATTGAGCCGCCGCAACGACTCCGGTACAGATAACACAGCTTCTCCTACCAAAGTATTGGAAGATGGTGCGGATACCGCAGAGAAAGAAAGCCTGAACCAGCTGGCTTCCCGCCAGATGAAGTTTATGCAGCAGTTGGAGAATGCGCTTATACGCATCAAAAACGGCACTTACGGTGTTTGCATCGTAACCGGCAAGCTGATTCCGAAGGAGAGATTGCGTGCCGTGCCGCATACACAGCATACCATTGAGGCGAAGCTTCAGCGTAACGACTAGTATTTTTAGCACTTGAATATTCTGCAGAATCATATTCAGGCACTGGTTTTCTGTGCCCAGTCGCCAATAAGCATCGAAGAGATTCAGCGCTGCCTGACAGAAGCGCTGGGTGTAGAAGTGTATGTAAGCGATGTGCTGGAAGCCGTTGAGGAAATTAATGTACAACTGGCCGAGTCAGGTTTTGCATTCCAGATATATGCGATCGGGGGCGGTTACCAGTTCCTCACCAAGCCCGAATATCAGGATACGGTTAGCCTGTATCTGAAACATAAATCCAAAAAGAAATTATCAGCGTCTTCTCTGGAGACGCTGGCAATCATTGCCTATAAGCAGCCGATCACCCGCTCTGCCGTAGAGCAGATCCGGGGCGTAGGATGCGATTACGCTATCCATAAACTACTCGAAAAAGAACTTATTGAGATCAAGGGTAAAGCCGAGACGATCGGTAGACCCGTGTTGTACGGTACGTCTCAGAAGTTTATGGATTACTTTGGCATCAACCACATCAAGGACCTCCCGCAACTAAAAGACTTCGCCTCAGAAGAAAATATGATAGGCGAAGTAGCCGATTAACAAACCCCTGCCGGCTATACTAGTATACTATTCATACATACTGCACACAAAGGTACAGTAGCGATACTGCATCATTAATTTAAATAAAATGGCAAGAGATAACGAAAGACCAGCCCGCGATAACGACGGAGCAGGCAGAAAAGAAGCTGACAGAAACTCATCTGACAGACCCAATAACGACCGCGGAGAAAAGAAAATCTTTAACAGAAGAGATAAAGGAGAAGGAAAAGAAGGCGGAGAGCGTCGTTCTTACGGATCCGATAGAAGTGAAGGAAGCGAGCGCCGCTCTTATGGCAGCGACCGCAGAGAAGGTGGCGAGCGCAAACCA
>NZ_JSYF01000278.1:0-15942 GCF_054824225.1 Pontibacter sp. HJ8 | reverse complement strand
TTCTCCCCTTGAGGGGAGTCAGAGGGGTGTATAAACAGTGGCCATGCAATAAGTACTGTCGAACTGGAAAAATAGGCCCCCCTCCTTGGATAAGGAGGAGCAGGGGTGGTTGGCCCCGGGGCTGTGAACATAAAAAACGCCTCCTGACCTATGAAGTAGCCAAGAGCCGATCACTTCCGCACCACCCACGTTGTCATACCCCGTTCCTGCTCTACCAATACCGTCTTCAAGGGCTCCAGGCGTTTCAGTCTTAGTTCTTTCTCCAAGTCGGTTACCAGGATTTCATCTGCCAGAAACCATATCGGCCCATGTGACATCCTGTAATATCTGCCTTCTACCTGTTGCAGTATACCTTCCAGTCCGATGGTGGTGCTGAACCTGCAGAAAAGCATACCCCCCGGTTTCAGTACCCGCACCAGTTCCTGTACCATACTTCTGAAATGGGATTCTCCCCTTGCAAAATGCAGCACGGCACTGCAGAGCACCACATCAAACATCGAATCTGGGTAGGGGAGTGCAGCCAGGTCTGCTACCGTAAAGTTATCCGGCGGTAACTGAGGTGCAACCCGGGAAGCCAGATGCTTTACCTGCGCAATAGCCTCCGGTGAGCTGTCAGCTCCGTATACTTTTAGGCCGGCCTGCATCAGGTAGCGAATGTTCCGCCCGTCCCCGCAACCGGCGTCGAGCAGCGTCATGCCATCCTGAATACGGCCTTTCAGGAGTTGGTCAAAGAGGTAGATGTCGATGTTGCCGAACAGGTCAGGAAGCGCTGAAAGAGGGGGAGATTGCATGATTTCAGATTTTATTGAAAGGCCGGACAGCTGCCATCAAAAGCAGCACGCAGGCTAATTTATGCTGCTTTGGCTATATTTTTCGGATAATTTTTCGGATTATTGAACACAGACTAAAAATACTATACATACTATGAATACTTCAGCAGTACCTGCACAAACCTTGCATGCCAACCTGTCGGTGAGCGAGTTCATCGAGAAGTACGCCACGCACCCGGTTTACACGCCTCCCCGCGGGCCACAACTGCACGCCAGAAACTGGCAGACAGAGGCGGCGCTGCGCATGTTCCTCAACAACCTGACCGACGAAGTAGCCGAAGATCCGAAGCGACTGGTGGTATACGGAGGTATCGGTCAGGCGGCCCGTACGCCGGAAGATGCCCGCAAGATCATTGAAGTGCTGCTGACCCTGGAGGAGGATGAAAGCTTGCTGGTGCAGTCGGGCAAACCTGTAGGAAAAGTTCGCACACATGCCGAAGCCCCGCGCGTACTGATCGCCAACAGCAACCTGGTGCCGCATTGGGCTACCTGGGAGCATTTCAACGAGCTGCGCGCGCGCGGCCTGATGATGTACGGACAAATGACTGCAGGCAGCTGGATCTACATCGGGACACAAGGTATACTGCAGGGAACATACGAGACCTTTGCTGCCTGCGGAAGAATCCACTTCAACGATGACCTGCGCCACAAGCTGCTGGTAACGGGCGGTCTGGGAGGTATGGGTGGCGCACAGCCACTGGCCGCTACCATTGCCGGAGCTACTTTCCTGGGAGTAGACGTGGATCCGGAGCGAATCCAAAAGCGCCTCGACAGCCGTTACATCGACAAGATGACGCACGACTACGAAGAAGCAAAACGCTGGGCGCTGGAGGCCAAAGAAAAAGGGGACGCCATTTCGATCGGCCTTGTGGGCGACATAGGGGATGTGCTCGAAAAGCTGATCCAGGACAACATCACCCCGGAAATACTCACCGACCAGACTTCGGCCCACGACCCGATCAATGGTTATGTGCCCAATGGTATGACCTTGGAGGAGGCAAAAGCACTGCGTGAAAGTGATCCGCAGGCATACAAGGAGCGCTCCCTCAAGAGTATGGCCCGCCATGTGGGCTTTATGCTGGAACTACAGCGCCGTGGCAGCCGCACCTTCGACTATGGCAACAACCTGCGCGAGTTTGCCCAACAGGGCGGTGAGAAAAACACCTTCTCCATACCAGGTTTTGTGCCCGAATACATGCGCCCGCTTTTCTGCGAAGGCAAAGGTCCTTTCCGCTGGGCGGCCTTGTCCGGTGACCCGCAGGATATCAAAGTGACAGATGAAGCGCTGAAGGAGCTTTTCCCGGAGAACACGCACATGATCAACTGGCTGGAGCAGGCCGAGGAGAAAGTAGCCTTCCAGGGATTGCCGTGCCGGATCTGCTGGCTGGGTATGGGCGAGCGCGAAAAAGCGGGCCTGCTGTTCAACCGGCTGGTACGCGAAGGCAAAGTAAAAGCGCCGATCGTGATCGGCCGTGACCACCTGGACTGCGGTTCCGTAGCTTCGCCCTACCGCGAAACCGAAGGTATGCTGGACGGATCGGATGCCGTCTCTGACTGGCCCTTGCTGAACCTGATGTCCAACACAGCGGGTGGAGCTACCTGGGTGTCGTTCCACCATGGGGGTGGCGTAGGGATTGGTTATTCCCAGCATGCCGGTATGGTCGTAGTGGCCGATGGCTCTGAACGTGCCGACCGTTGCCTGAGCCGCGTGCTCTACAACGATCCGGCGATGGGTATTTTCCGGCACGCGGATGCCGGGTATGAAACGGCTCAGGAGAACGCAGAGAAGTTTGGATTGAAACTATGAAACCAATAGACAATGAGCATACGCTGATCGGGCCATTCTGCCAGGTCGTGACGATGGCAGCTCTGCCGGAAGCAGGTCCTATAGCCGACGAACAGCTGCAGGTATTGCATAATGCAGGCGTACTGATGCAGGGTGAACGGATTGTGCAGGTGGGCGACTATACCATGTTGTTGAAAATAGCATCTGATAACAGTTATGCTCTGGAGAAGGTAGACCAGCCGATGGTACTGCTGCCCGGCCTCGTCGATGCCCATACCCACATCTGCTATGCCGGCTCCCGGGCCAATGACTATGCCATGCGGGTAGCCGGAAAATCCTACCTGGAGATTGCTCGAAGCGGAGGAGGTATACTGGATAGCGTACGAAAAACCAGGGAAGCCCCCCTGGTCGAACTGGTCGACCTGCTCAGGAAGCGTTGTGACCGTCACCTGGCCGAAGGAGTAACTACCTGTGAGGTAAAAAGCGGCTATGGGCTGACGGTGGAGGCCGAGCTGAAAATGCTGGAAGCCATCCAACTGGTCAACAAGCACCATGCGCTCGAACTTATACCTACCTGCCTGGCGGCGCACATGCGCCCGCCGGAGCATTCGGACTCCCGGCTATACCTGCAGCATGTGCTGAAGGACTTGCTGCCACAAGTGCAGGAGCGAGGGCTGGCCAGCCGGGTGGATATCTTTATTGAAGATACAGCCTTCACGGAGAAAGAAGCCCTGGAGTACCTCCTGGCTGCCCGGGAAATGGGCTTTGATATTACCGTACACGCCGATCAGTTCAGCACAGGAGGTAGCCGTGTAGCCGCCGAAGCGGGCGCCATCAGTGCCGACCACCTGGAGGCGAGCGGGGACGCAGAGATCGCGCTGCTCAAAGATGCCGGCGTGGTGGCAACTGTACTGCCGGGTGCTTCGCTCGGGCTCGGCATGCACTATGCGCCTGCCCGTGATATGCTGGATGGCGGCCTCTGCCTGGCCATTGCCACAGACTGGAATCCGGGTTCTGCTCCGATGGGGGATTTGTTGCTGCAGGCCGCTTTGCTGGGTGCCGCCGAAAAACTGACCATGGCGGAAACGCTGGCTGCCATTACCACCCGTGCTGCACGAGCCCTGAACCTTACAGACCGGGGCACGGTGGAGAAGGGACAACTGGCCGATATGATCGCCTTCCCGACAGATTCTTACAAAGAAATCCTCTACTACCAGGGCAAACTGAAACCAACCGTTGTCTGGAAACGGGGCAAGAAATTGGAGCAAAGCATCCGGGTAAAGCCCGAGCAACAGGACCCAATCAGCTAAGGAAAGCTTTACGTTACGATCAACCCATTCCCATGTATAAACCAACAGAAGCCGGTACCTGGAAAGGACGCACAGATGCCGGAGACGGCGAAGAAGGCAAGCGCTGGCATCAGGGCATTCAACTCCTTCCTTTAAGTGAGGCAACTGAACCCGCCCGGGCAGAACAGGCCATTGCGCTGCTGGGTTTTTGCTGCGATGAGGGCGTGCGCCGCAACCAGGGCAGGGAAGGGGCCGTCGAGGGACCAGCCGCCTTACGGCAAGCCATGGCTTCGTTTGCCTGGCATCTGGATGAAGACGTTCAATTGTTCGATGCCGGAGACGTGTTTTGCACGAACCAAAACCTGGAAGAAGCACAACGGCAGTTAGGCAAAAAAGTACACACGCTGCTCACCAATACCTATAAAACTATCCTCCTGGGCGGCGGACACGAAACAGCGTACGGCCACTTCCTGGGTATACAGCAGGCGCTCCCCCAAGAGCAACAGCTGGGCATCATCAACTTCGATGCGCACTTTGACTTGAGAAGCTATGAGAAACAGGGCAGTTCCGGCACTCCTTTCCTCCAGATAGCCGACGATCTGCAGGCAGTAGGAAGGGATTTCAATTACCTGTGCCTGGGTATACAGCAATACGGCAATACCCAAAAGCTCTTTCACACGGCAGCTTCTTATGGCGCCGACTATGTATTTGCGCCTGCCCTGCAGGTGTTCAACTATGAGGCGCTACGCGAGCGGCTGCAACAGTTTATTACCCTGGTGGATGTGCTCTATGTGAGCATTGACCTGGATGTGTTTGCGGCAGCCTATGCACCCGGCGTCAGCGCTCCCGCGGCCCTGGGCGTGCAGCCTGAAGTAGTGCTGCTGCTGTTGCAGGAGATCATTGGCAGCGGTAAGCTGCTGACCCTTGATATAGTGGAACTCAACCCGAAACTCGACATAGATAACCGTACTGCCAGACTGGGTGCATCGCTGCTCTACCATGTTGTGCAGCAGTGGAGCCAGGTATAGACGAAAAAAAGCCCTGCCAAAGTACGGCAGGGCTTTTCCTTGAACAGGTTGATTGCTACACTTACCTCCCGATCTTGAACCTGGTCCAGTAAGTCGTGTCCGGCGTTTTTACTTCGACCAGGTACGTATCGGGCTTTAGTTTTCCGAGATCGAAGCGCCAGGCTTTTTCATTTTTGGCGATGCTCACAGGCTTATGGTAGACTATTTTTCCAGCTTTGTTTTTAATTTCCAGGGATACGCGACCACCCGGTTATCGTAGAAAGTAGGTACATACAGCATTTGCTGCTCTTCGGAATAACTGATGTCGGCTGCACTTATTTTCTTTCCTTTTGTATCCAGCGCTTTCCATTTTTTGCCTTCCTGGTTCACGTAGTATACCTCCCCGTTCCAGTTGGATACCAGGTAGCCTTCCGTACCTACCCGGGTGATGCCGTCAGCGGAGTCGATGTCGTCGGTCCATTCGGTGAATTCCTTGGAATCGGTATCCAGAAAACGGACTTTGCCAGTGTTGAAAGAAGCTACGATCAGGCGGTCGTTGTCATAGAGCAGGCCGTTTGGCTTTTCGCGCCGGGTGTCGTCGAGCCAGTTGGTAACACGGCCGTTGCGCAGCAGGTAGATCCGGCCTCTTTCTGAGTCGGAGACATATACATTGCCGTCGTCATCGGCCGTTACATCGTTGAGATTCTGTGCTTTTTCGGCTTTGAAACGGGACAGGATCGAGCCGGTCTGGGTCGCAATGGCCACGATTTCGTCCAGGTCGGCTACGTAAAGCACGTTGTTGTGCAGGGCCAATCCTTTGGGGTCGTTGAGGCCGGAAACCCAGTAGAGCTGTTCCACTTCCCCTTCAGGGGATAGCCGCGATATAAAACCATCCCCATCTTTCCGGTCTTTGCTCGACCCGTTCATGTTGGAGACATACAGCACATTTCGTTCCCGGTCAAAGAGCACGGATTCCGGGGTGCGGAGCGTGTTGTCACTGGCCCAGGCCTCCTTGAGTGTAACAGGAGCGTACGCTTTGAAAAGTCCGCCGCTGCAGCCCTGTAGCAGCAGAAGGGACAGGAGAAAGGCAGAGTAAAATGGTATCGTACGCATAGCTTAATTTTGGTTCATCTTACCTCTTTACGCTATATCGCTATACCTGTTTATTTAATCTGCTTCGAGTCCCAGTTTCTGGAGCGTACGCTGCCGCGATACCTTACCGGTAGCGGTCTCCGTGAAGGCCGGGCTGTAGTAGATGTCTTTTGGCATTTCGAACTTCCGGACCAGCGTACGCAGCTTATCCAGCATTTGCTGTTCTGTTTCTTCCGGCAACTTTTTGCCTTCCAGCACCAGGATCACTTTCTCTCCCAGCAACTCATCGGGTTGTGAGGCTACAAAGAAGCGCGGATTTTCTTCCAGGCCAGCCAGCGCTTCCGACACGGCTACTTCCACGACTTCTACCTGTACTTTCACACCGCCGGTATTGATGGTATTATCGGCACGGCCGATCCAGCGGAAACGGGTAGGCGTCAGGATCTCGACGATATCATTGGTAACCAGCGTCTCATTTTCGGTGATGTCTGCCTTGATGGTGAGGCAACCCCGGTTATCCTGCCCGATGGTGACGCCATCCAGTGTCTCGTAATATTCAGCTGCTTTGGGCCCGTTGAGCAGGCGGAGCGCGATATGCGAGGCCGTTTCCGTCATGCCATAGGTATGGTATACGGGGGCTGTGATCTGCTGTAATTCGCGTTGCAGTGAAAAGCTGATCGGAGCACCCCCTACCAGGATGGCTTTCATTTTATTAAACGTCTCTACAGCATGCGGCATTTCGTGTAGAATTGTCTGGAGTTGCATCGGCACAAAGGATGTGAAGTCGATCGGCTGCCCTTCCGGCACCAGTACCATCGGATTGCTGATAGGCTCTACAATGATCATTTCCATATCGGCCAGCAAGCCTCGCACCAGCATCATCATACCGGCTATATACTCATTATTCAGGCAGGCCAGCATGTGGTCGCCTTTGGAGAGCTGCAGCAGCCTGACGGTGCGCCGTGCACTAATCTCCATTTGCCTGCGTGAGAGCGTGATCAGTTTTGGTTCTCCGGTTGAGCCGGAGGTCTGGATCGGATATTCCTGTACGCCATTGAGCCAATCGCGGCAGAACTCCAGGGTTTTGGCTTCATATCCGTTCAGGGGAATGCTGTTGCGGAAGGAATAAGTGGCTATTTCGTCGTAATAGAATTTTTTGCCGTTCAGGAGAAGGAACCTCTCAGTCATAGTTTAAAGCATTAGCAGGTGCCAGCAGTATACTGTAACCTGTAGGTTGAATTCTGTTGATTTTCATACGTGCGCAGGTATGCTTTGACGCAAACGAGCCTGAAAAAGACCGAGCAGAAGTAGGCTTTACTTCTGCTCGGTCTTTTTGGTATGTATGAATCTGTCCAATTTGTTGTTTTAAAGCTACCTGCCATGCAAAGAAGAACAGGTATCGTTCCGCTGTAAAATTACGACTTGCAGGGGATTGTTACCAGTCGTGTGCAATAATTTCGGGTTATTGAGCTGAATATGTTGGTTAAAGCACGCGCAGAACGGTCCGGCAGCGGTATAGCCACTACATCAGAAGACGCCACAGGTGCCTGGATCAGTAGAGCCAGTCCCGCTTGGGTTTACGGATCAGGTGGTCAACAGACAGCTTTCCGGATCCCCAGATGAGGAAGAAGATCAGCAAAAACAGCACAATAAGAGAGGACCACAATTCGGTATTCTCAGAATAAAAGCCCCGCTGCGGGTTGATGAAAAACACGGCGCCCAGCAGGATCGGCAACTGGAACAGCACCGAGGCCCGGGTAATGAGCCCCATGGCAATGAACAAGCCCCCCACCAGGTGCACAAAAGCGACATAATGTGCTATACCCAGAGATACCCAATGAAACTGGCTGTTCCGTATGATGTTCTGCAGTGCGTGGGTATCCTGTATGAACATTATGCCTTTCATGAAAATGAATATACCCAGTGCCATACGAATAAAGTCTATCCAGACCGGATGATGTGCATCAGCCCAGTGCTCTACCCGGTTCATATCTTGCGTTAAGTTCATGGCAGTTTTGGTTTGGTTTAACAATCTGTTGTACAATTGATTAAACGAATTATTCTACAGGTTGGATGAAGGATAGGAGTATAATTGCAGGCAGGAGTGCATGGAAGAGGCCGGGCTGATGGGCGGAGTAATTTTGAACATAAAGAGCAGCAGCGCTGCTGCTCTTTATGTGAGGGCAGGAAATTTTAGGTAAGCAAGTAGAAAATCTGTGCTAATAGGCTACCGCTAGTAACCCTTGCGCGGTGGCTTGCGGCAGGAAATGGTAGTTGAAGCTTTAATTGTGGTTAACACTGAATCAGAATGCCTGGAGCAAAGCCTGCTTGTAACCGGAAAAAGCGGCTGCATTGGTTTTGCTATCGGTAAAAACCTCCAGTATACCTGCACCGGCGTCGGCTGCGAAGAAGGCGGGAAGAGCCTGCTCCAGTTCCTCCATCGAGCTGCAGCAGATATAGCGCAGGCCGAAGTCAAGGGCTGTGTTGCGGGCATCCAGTTCCTGGCGGGTTTCAAAATATTCCTCCAGTTCGGGCTGCTTCCGGGGCCCGTCGATCAGTCTGAAAATACCGCCGGCGTGGTTGTTGATGATCACGATGCGCAGGTTGCCAGGGAGGTAATTGTGCCACAGGCCGTTGCGGTCATAGAAAAAGGCCATGTCGCCGGTGAGCAGGGTGGTAATGTGCGGGCTGGTAAGGGCGCAACCAACGGTGGTACTGGTGCTGCCATCGATGCCGCTGGTGCCCCGGTTGGCATAAACGGTTACTTCCTTTTCAGCAGGGAGCCCCACAATATTGGCATAGCGCACCGCCATGCTGTTGGCCAGGTGCAGGTTGCTTTTTTGAGGGAGTTGCGCCAGCACCCGCGCTACGACGCTCAGTTCGCTGTAGGGGGCTGTGTCGGTATACTGCGTCAAAAAAGTAGCGGCCTTGTTTTCCAGTCCGGACCATGCCTTGACAAAGGCTGGTTCCTGGCGGGTGCTTCCGGCCATGGAATGGAAAAAGCTAACGGGCGTGCAGCGGATAACTTTCGTGAGCGACTGAAAGGTATCGGCTACCTGTCCGGCAGGTTGCAGATGCCAGTGCGCCCTGGGTTTGTACTGGCGCAGGTATAGCTTCAGGCTTTTGGAAATCACTGACTTTCCGAATGTGATGAGCAGATCCGGCTGCAGGGATTTCATTTTCTCCTCATCGGGGCAGGCCAGTATAGCGTCCTGGTGGCGCACCACATTAGAAAGCGGCTGCAGGTTGCTGATCACATCTCCCACGACCACCGCACCCGTTGACCCAACAAAGGTCCGGAGGCATTTAAGCAGTTGCGGATCCTGTTTTTCCTGCCCGGCTACGAGCAATACCCGTTTGTAGTACAGCATTTCCTGCTGAAGCTTCAGCGCCTGGTAAGAGCTGAGCTCATGCAGATTCTGCTCTTCCTCTATCACTTTTACGCGTTTCCCGAAGGTTATTTCCTCCTCGGCGGCAGGGTAAAAGGGCTCACGCAGCGGCACGTTGATGTGCACCGGGCCGGCAGGAAAAGCACTGGCATCGTTGAGGGCTTCCGATACAAGCCGTTCGGTATACCAGATAGCATCCGGGTGCGACAGGTCCACCGGGAAATCAAAGCTTCGCTTGATGTGGCGGCCGAATACCTGCTGCTGGCGGATGGTTTGCCCGTCCAGTTGGTCGATCCATTCCGGGGGACGGTCAGCGGTGAGTACCAGAAGCGGTACCTGCTGAAAAAAAGCTTCGGCTACAGCAGGAGCATAGTTGAGAGAGGCGGTGCCGGAAGTACAAACCAGTACGGTTGGTTTGCCCGTTGTCAGTGCCATGCCCAGTGCTATAAAAGCAGCGGCCCGTTCATCGCTTACGGTGCGAACCTTCAGTTCCGGATGCCGGGCAAAGGCTATGGTAAGCGGCGCACAGCGGGATCCGGGCGATAGCACCACGTTTTTCACTCCCTTCCGGGCACAAATCTCGGCTATGTTGACAACTGGCTGAAGGATCATTTTTTGATTTTGAATGAGTGATGGTTGAATGAGTGAATTTTTTACTTCGGTGACCTGCTATTCGTAAAGTTCGTTGCTATAGATATTATGAATTAAGCCTTCCAAGAATGGTTAAATTTTGAATTTATAATTCACTATCAGAATTCATAACTTTCAAAATTCACTCATCCACTCATTCGCTCATTCAAAACTAAAAATCCGACAGGATTTTCAATATGGTTTGCATTTTGTGTCCTGTTTCCAGCCACTCTTTTTCTGGGGAGGAATCCCCGGTGATACCGGCTCCTGCGTATAGTACGGCTGCGTCGGGTAAGAGCTGCATGCAACGCAGGTTTACGAACAGGTATGTTCCGGCCGGGCTGTTTACCGGTCCCAGGAAGCCACTGAAATAGCTCCGGTCATAGCCTTCGTTGGATTGTATAAATTCCAGCGCCGGCTCTTTAGGAAGTCCGCAAACTGCCGAGGTCGGATGCAGCAGCTGCAGCATATCAGAGCCCAGTGTCGGGAAATCCACTTCTTTCAGATCTACCTTGTAATCGGTGCGCAGGTGCATCAGGTTACCGGCTATCACGGTGCGGGGGCCCACTTCCGTATACTCCCGCAGGCGTAGCTTTTTAAAGCAACTGAGAATATAGCGCTCCACCATACCTTGTTCCTCAATTTCTTTTTGCCGCCAGATCGCATTGGCGGTGGAGCCATCCTCGCAGAGCGGTTGTGTGCCGGCCAGCGCAACGGTCTTGAACACCTGTTGCTGGTCTACACTGACCAGTATTTCGGGCGATGCCCCCATCCAGGTACCCGTTTGCGGCAGCGACACCAGCGATACGAACGCATTCGGATAAGACACCAGCATTTTCTCGTAAGCCTTCGCCAGTGTAAAAGTTTCGGGCAGCGCCACCTTGTTACTGCGCGACAGCACGACCTTCTCCATAGCTTCTGCTGTGATCAGGTCTATGGCCAGGCTCACGGCAGCCTTGAACGTTTCTTCCGTCCGGTCACTTTTCGTAGAAAGTGGGGCTGCAGTATGCCAGGGCGCCATCCGATCCTGCTGCCTGTTGTGCAGCAACTGGTAGAAGGCCTCTACTGCTTCCTGGGGTGCATCCGGTGCAGAACGGAGCGAGCCTGTAAGAGAGGAGAAACTCAGGTCGGCTTTTACAAATAAATTCGGATGCGTTACATTGACCTGAAAAGGGCAGAAGAGAAACCCGAAAGCACTGTTCTCCAGGGAGGGCACTTCCTGTGTGGCCAGCGGTTGAAAGGAGACACAAAGCTGCACTTCGGTTTGGAGCGGCAGCCGCCAGGCAGCCACGGGCAAACCTTGTGCCAGTGCCACTGCCAGTACCTCGTGCCAGGTATAGCGGGGTGCACCCGCATGCTCGAAGGCAACTGATGCCATAGTCATAGGCTTATTTTTTATCGATCACGGCAACGGTCATGCGACTCAGGCAGACCAGTTCACCGGTTTCGTTGGTGATTTTAACTTCCCATACCTGCGTGCTGCGCCCGATGTGCACGGCCGAAGCCCTGCCGTATACCCAGCCTTCGCGTACGCCCCGTATGTGATTGGCATTGATCTCAAGACCCACGCAGGCTTTCTTTGTCAGGTCAACGGAGAGGGCAGCACCGATACTGGCCAGCGTTTCGGCAAGCGCCACGGAAGCCCCGCCATGGAGCAGGCCCATGGGCTGGTGCGTGCGGTGGTCTACCGGCATCTTTCCACACAAAAAGCCTTCGCCATGTTCAGTGAGTTCGATGCCCAGGTGCTCTACCATTGTGTTTTTGCGCCACTGCTGCAGCTTTTCTAACGTAGAATCCATTTTGTGTGGGTTGCAAATGCTAACTTCGCACTCTTGTTGTACAAAGAGGCAAAAGTAGTAGAATTTTGAGTAGTAAGAAAATATACATCATCCGGCACGGACAGACAGACTTCAACCTGCAGGGCATTGTGCAGGGGAGCGGCGTAGACTCTTCCCTGAACCAGCTCGGGCAGCAACAGGCTGCCGCGTTTTTCAAGAAGTATAAAGATATCCCCTTTGACAAGGTATACACCTCCTCGCTGAAACGTAGCATGGAATCGGTGAAAGGCTTCCTGGAGCTGGGTATACCGCACGAGCAGCATAGCGGGCTGAACGAGATAAACTGGGGAACGCGCGAAGGAACCCGCATCACTCCCGAAGAAGATGCCTATTACCATGGTATACTGCAGACCTGGAGCGAAGGCAATACCGGCGTATGCATTGAGGGAGGGGAGAGCCCGGACCTTGTGGCGGAGCGGCAAAAACCCTTTGTGGACCTGATGCTGAGCCGGCCGGAGGAAAAAACTGTCCTTATCTGCATGCACGGACGCGCCATGCGTATCCTGTTGAGCCAGCTGCTGCACTACCCGCTGCGCTGCATGGACCAGTTTGAACACCTGAACCTGTGCCTGTATCAATTGGATTTTACAGGTACTATGTTTGTGGTAAAGAAGTATTGCGATCTGGCTCACCTGAAGGAAGTGCAGGTATAATCGCTCATTACTATCCTCTTGCCAACAAATTGTGTAGTATAGTTTGAATAAAATATTTTTAAATCTAATTTTGGGCCTTATTGATTAGACGATACAGGCGAACAAATAAGACGACAATTATGGCTGAAGTGATACGAATGCCTAAGATGAGCGACACGATGACTGAGGGGGTGATTGCATCTTGGCTTAAGAAAGAAGGCGACAAGGTTAGCTCAGGTGATGTGCTGGCGGAGGTTGAAACCGATAAGGCAACGATGGAGCTGGAATCATACGAAGACGGCACCCTGCTGTACATCGGTCCGAAAAAAGGTGATTCAGTACCAATTGATGCTGTGATTGCAATTATCGGCCAGGAAGGGGAAGATATTTCCGGCCTGCTGAGCGAAGCCGGAAATGGTGGAAAACCAGCTGCCAAAGAAGAACCAAAGAAGGAAACAAAAGAAGCGCCGAAAGAAGAACCGAAAGCAGCTGCCCCGGCTAAAGCGGAAGCGCCTGCTGCCAAAACCACTGTGGACACTTCCAACATCAAAGCATCCGTGATTCGCATGCCGAAGATGAGCGATACGATGACGGAAGGTGTATTGGTATCCTGGCTGAAGAAAGTAGGCGACAAAGTGAGTTCCGGTGACGTGCTGGCTGAAGTCGAGACGGACAAGGCGACCATGGAACTGGAGTCTTACGAAGACGGTACCTTGCTGTACACAGGCGTAGAAGCCGGTGCCTCCGTTGCGGTAGATGCAGTAATCGCCATCATTGGTGACAATGATGCCGACTACAAAACACTTTTGGGTGCACAGGGTGGTACAGTACCTGCCGGTGTGGAAGAACGCTCCCGCGAAGAGAATGCCAAGACAGATGAAAATATAGCGGCTCAGAAAGAAGCCACAACCGAAGCAAGCGTTCAGGAAACGAAAGTGCCTGCTGCCGGTACACAAGAAGAAGAGCTGGTTGCCGAAGGAGGAAATGGCCGCATCAAGGCTTCTCCGCTGGCCAAGAAAGTAGCCAAAGAAAAGGGCTTCAGCTTAGCGCAGATCAAGGGCTCAGGAGAGGGCGGACGTATCGTGCTGCGTGATGTGGAAAGCTTCACACCATCGGCTGCTCCTCAAAAAGCTGCTGCCCCGGCACCGGCTGCTGCACCACAGGCGCAGGCTATACCTGGCGCTCCGGCCGCTGACGCATACGAAGAAGTGAACGTATCGCAAATGCGCAAAGTGATTGCGCGTCGCCTGGCAGAAAGCAAGTTCTCTGCACCACACTTCTACCTGACCATGGAGATTGACATGGACAAGGCGATGGAAGCCCGTGTTTCCATCAACGAAGTGTCGCCGGTGAAGGTGTCGTTCAACGACCTGGTGATCAAAGCGGCCGCTGCGGCGCTGCGTCAACATCCGGCCGTTAACTCCTCGTGGCTGGGTGATAAGATCCGTTACAACAAGCAGATAAACATCGGGGTAGCCGTAGCTGTGGAAGAAGGCCTGCTGGTACCGGTGGTACGCAACGCAGACTTCAAATCGCTTTCTGCGATCGCTGCTGAGGTAAAAGACCTGGGCGGAAAAGCAAAGAGTAAGAAGCTGCAGCCTTCGGATTGGGAAGGCAACACCTTCACAATCTCTAACCTGGGCATGTTCGGTATCGAAGAATTCACGGCCATCATCAACCCGCCGGATGCCTGCATCATGGCGGTGGGCGGTATCAAGCAGACACCTGTGGTACGCGACGGACAGATCCGTATCGGAAACGTGATGAAAGTGACGCTTTCCTGCGATCACCGCGTAGTGGATGGAGCAGTTGGTTCCGCCTTCCTGCAGACCTTCAAGAATCTGTTGGAAAACCCGGTGAGAATACTGGTATAGTTCTTAAATGATAGACGTTAAAAAGGCCTCTTCGGAAACGGAGAGGCCTTTTTGTTTTTAGCAGGTATAGATTCACCTGAATACTTCAGAAGGTATGGGGAGTGCCGTTTATATATAATAACTGTAATACTTAACTACTTCCGTTGATCCTACGTACCTTGTACCGGGTAAGAAAATACTTTCAGCTAAATCCGTTGGGATTTAAAGATGTATCTATTTTTGTTTGCCTTCACTCATTCCAGATTTTCATTATATGAGATTCATCTACTTAGTATGTGCGCTTGCACTCACCTTTACTTTTGGCTGTAACAATCAACCACAAGAAGAACAAGCAAAAGTGATCGAGAAAGAAACCGTAAAAGTTGTAGAGGTGGAGAAGCCTGTACCAGCAGCTACCAAAGTAGAGGTAGAGCATGAAAAAGCAAAAGGGACCTCGATAGAAGTAGGCCCTGAAGGCGGATCGCTTAAGACCAAATCTGTTGACATTAAAATAAACAACTAAACTAGTTTAGTTGCCCTTAACAAAAGAAGCCGGACTTTATAGACCGGCTTCTTTTGTTTAAGGTATGCGCGTATAACAACTGACACCCGGGCCAGGAAATCACTTCCTCAAAGAATAAATTCAAACCCGACTGTGCTGTTCATACCAGGTAACTCCACTAAAACAACAAAGCCGCTCTGTAATGGAGCGGCTTTGTTGTTTTAGGATTGGCTATACCTTACGGAATCCATTTAATGTCCTTGAAGTTTGGCTTGCGCTTTTCGAGGAAAGCGTTCCGGCCTTCTTTTGCTTCGTCGGTCATATAGGCGAGGCGGGTGGCTTCGCCGGCAAATATCTGCTGGCCCACCATGCCGTCGTCCGTGGCGTTGAAGGCGAACTTTAGCATCTTGATAGAAGTAGGGGATTTGGCCAGAATCTCCTGGGCCCAGTCATAGGCAGTATCCTCCAGTTCGTCATGCGGTATTACGGCATTGACCATACCCATCTCATAGGCATCCTGCGCAGAGTAGTTTCTGCCGAGGAAGAAGATCTCACGGGCGCGTTTCTGGCCCACCATTTTGGCCAGGTATGCCGAGCCGTAGCCGCCATCAAAGCTGGTCACATCGGCATCCGTCTGCTTGAAAATGGCATGTTCCTTACTGGCCAGGGTCAGGTCGCATACGGTATGCAGGCTATGCCCGCCACCTACAGCCCAGCCCGGTACCACGGCAATCACGACCTTGGGCATGAAGCGGATCAGGCGTTGTACTTCCAGAATGTTAAGGCGTGGCATACCTTCTTCGTCTACATAGCCTTGGTGGCCACGCGCGTTCTGGTCGCCGCCGCTGCAGAAGGAATAGATGCCGTCTTTTGTGGACGGACCTTCGGCTGACAACAGCACCACGCCGATGGATGTGTCCTCACGTGCGTCGAGGAATGCCTCGAACAGCTCTGCCACGGTTTTGGGGCGGAAAGCATTGCGCACGTTCGGACGGTTGAAAGCAATGCGTGCCACGCCATCTGCTTTTCTATAGGTGATATCGATATATTCTTTTACGGTTACCCAGTTTGCTTTACTCATATCAGTCATTTTG
>NZ_JSYF01000277.1:0-3412 GCF_054824225.1 Pontibacter sp. HJ8 | reverse complement strand
CTATGGTTACTCTTAAAGATTACCGCCCTCTTTGGCCAGCAGCTCCTTGGCAACATCGTCTTCATACTTGTCGAGTAGGCTATCCAGCTGCTTTCTAAGTTTGGCGGTGATCTTCTCGTAGCCTTTCTTGCCGTAGAGGTTGTTCATTTCCTGGGGGTCTTTCTGCAGATCGTACAGTTCCCAGCCCTCCACTCTTTTGTAAAAGCGTATGAGTTTGTAACGATCCGTTTTAATGCCGAAGTGCGGCGACACGGAGTGCTCACCGTTCTCATAGTAGTGGTAGTACATCGCATCGCGACCTTTAGCTTTTTTATTTGTTAGTAGCGGCAGGAAGGATTCGCCCTGCATGTCTTTCGGAATGGCCACACCGGCGGCATCGAGCATGGTCGGCGCGATATCAAGGTTCATCACGAAGTGCTCTGACTGAGTGCCCGGTTTTACCACGTCCGGGTAGCGCATCACCATCGGCGTGCGGAACGACTCCTCGTACATAAATCGCTTGTCGAACCAGCCGTGCTCGCCCATGTAAAAGCCTTGGTCGGACATGTAAATCACGATGGTGTTGTCAGCCAGGCCGTTCTTGTCCAGGTAATCCAGCGTGCGGCCAATGCTACGGTCCATGGAGGCAGCGGTGGCCAGGTAGTCGCGCATGTAACGCTGGTACTTCCACTCCACCAGCTCTTTGCCTTGCAGGTTGCGCGCCATTAGGTCGTCGTAGATCGGTTTATAGTAGGCCTTGAACCTGGCTCTCTGATCAGCATTCATGCGGACGATGTTGCCTTCCTTGATATTATTATAATCCGGGTACATCTTCAGGTCATAGCCCATGATCATGGTCTTGTCGATGGTCATGTCCTGCACGGTAGCCGCCTCGCGGTTGGTGTAGTTGTCGTAGAAGTTGGCTGGCAGCGGGAAGGTTTTACTGTCGAACATGCCCATATCCTGCAGGTCCGGCATCCAGGTGCGGTGCGTGGCTTTGTGACCGATTACCAGGGCAAAGGGCTTGCTCTTGTCGCGGCTGTTGAGCCAGTCTTCGGCCACATCCTCCGTTATACTGGTCACATAGCCTTCGATGCGCTCGCGGCTGCCGTCCATGTTGATGAAATCAGGGTTGAAGTAGTGCCCTTGGCCTGGCAGGACCTTCCAGTAGTCAAAACCCTGCGGATCGCTTTCCAGGTGCCACTTGCCTACCCAGGCCGTCTGGTAACCGCCTCTGCCCAGCTCCTTGATGAAGCTGTTCTGGCTGCCGTCGAAGTGCGAGTTTTCGTTGTCTTTGAAACCGTTCTTGTGGCTATACTTGCCCGTAAGTATAACGGCTCGGCTCGGACCACAAATAGAGTTTGTTACATAAGCCTTGTTAAAGGTAGCACCTTCCTTGGCTATGCGGTCGATGTTGGGCGTCTGCATCAGGTTACCGCCGTAGGCACTGATCGCTCGAAACGCGTGGTCGTCGGACACTATGATAACGATGTTTGGCCGTTTTGCGGGCTGCTGTGCCAGAGCGGCAAAGCTTCCTAAAAACGCCGCCATGAGTAAGAGTAAGTGCTTGGTCATAACGAAAATTATACTTGGTTACCTGCTATTTCCTTTTTGCTTGATTTCCTGCAAGAGCTTCGATAGCTCTTTCACCTTCTCCGGGTGCTGCTCGGCTAGATTGTGCCGCTCCCCTATGTCCTTGCTCAAGTCATAGAGTTGTGGCTCCGGCGAGTTTCCTAATTCAATATCGGTCAACTTGTTGTAGGCGGGGCCTTTGCCGGGCTCGATATACTTCCAGTTGTCTTTTACAATCGCCAGTGTACCGGCGTGTTGCACCAAAATATTCCTGCCTTGCTTGGATTTCCCACTCAGCGCCAGCAGCATATTCTGGCTGTCAGGAGCATCGGTAGTACCCAGTTGCTGGCGCAGCATGCTGGCAAAGGAAGCCAGCAGATCCACCTGTGAGATTAGAGCATCCGACTCCCCGGGCTTTACCTTGCCCGGCCAACTTACAATCCACGGCACTCGCGTACCGGCCTCGAAGGCGCTATACTTGCCCCCTCGCAAAGGCCCTGCCGGCATATGCCCGTTTTGCTTTGTCACCGCCTCGTCTTCGTAGCCATCGTCCAGCACCGGGCCGTTGTCGCTGGTAAAAATGATGAACGTGTTTTTTGCCAGGCCTTGCAGTTCGAGTTCTTTCAGGATCTCTCCCACGGCCCAATCCATTTGCAGGATCACGTCACCCCGGTAGCCCAACTCGCTTTTGCCTTTGAAGTAGGTGGAAGGCATACGCGGCACGTGCGGTTCGGTAAGAGAATAAAACAGGAAGAAAGGCTGTTTTTTGTTCTCCACGATAAAGTCTTTGGCTTTCTGCAGAAAGGTAAGCGGCACTTCCTCGTCGGTCCAGCGGGCTTTGGTGCCCCCGCTCATGTAGCCAATGCGGCCAATGCCATTTACGATGGTGTTGTCGTGCCCGTGGTTGGGCGAAGCCTTCATTTTCAGCAGCTCCGGGTTTTCTTTGCCTGTTGGTTCCTGGCCGACTTTTTCCCGGTAGTTTACCTGGATCGGATCGGCCGGATCAAGCCCTAGTACTCTACCATTTTCCATGAAGACAGTAGGCACACGGTCGGCGGTGGCCGGGAAGATAAACGAGTAATCGAAGCCTACCTCGTTCGGGCCGGGTTTGATGTCCCCGTTCCAGTTCTTCTCCACGGCTTCGCCCAAACCCAGGTGCCACTTACCTACAATAGCAGTGGTATACCCCGCTTTTTTGAATACGCCCGGCAGTGTCATTTTATCAATGGGCACTACCAAGGCGGCATCGCCCGGTAATACACCGGTTCCTTGCTTTCGCCAAGGGTATTCGCCTGTCATCAGCGCGTAGCGCGAGGGGGTACAGGTAGCAGAAGTGGCATAGCCACGGGTAAAGCGAACGCCTTGCGCTGCCAGTTTATCCAGGTTGGGAGTTTTGATTTTAGAGGCTCCATAGCTACTCATGTCGCCGTATCCCAGGTCGTCGACATAGATCAACACCACGTTCGGTCTTTGCTGGGCATAGGCAAACGATGCCATGCTAAGTATAGCCAACAACAGGAGGAATCGTATGCTCATACCTAGTTTGCTTTGCATACTACTCTATAAGTTAGCTTGTTTTTGATCACTTGTCTGATAGACCCGCACCCAATCCACTACCATCTGCACAGGCAGGTCTTCGTCTTTTATACTTCCCACCCAATTGCCGCCCAGTGCCTGGTCCAGGATGATGTAGAAATCCTCGTCGAAGGGCCATTGCACATGATCGGCGTTTTCGAGCTTAGGATAGGAAAATGTCTTTTGGCCGTTGATGAAGAAGTCGAGCCGATCCGGGTACCACTCTAGGCCATAGGTGTTGAATTCGCCTTCCTTGAAAGGGGCTGTGGCGAAGTATACGGGGTTT
>NZ_JSYF01000276.1:0-5963 GCF_054824225.1 Pontibacter sp. HJ8 | reverse complement strand
TTAATTAAAATTATAAATAGCATTTCCACTGACGGAACGTTACCTGACGATGACCAGTTTTCTGCTAAGTGTCTTGTTACTGCCGATGATACTCAGGTTGTAGATGCCCGATCTCAGGTGCGCTTCTATCGGGTGTGTAAAGGAAAGCTCCCCCAGTTCATTTGTCTGCTTTCGCTCCGTATGTATATGCTTCCCGGTGGCATCCGTTATCATAAAAGTAACTTCTTCCATTTCCTGTAGGTTAGAGATCATAATGGTCACCTCCTGCCCTGCCGTCGGGTTGGGGTACACCTTGAAAGAGGATGAGATCGGGCCGTTATGCTGCACCACGATCGTTTGGGAATACGCGTAGGTGCCGTTCGTTCTGTTCATTTTGAGCCTGTAATAGGCTTTATCCTTCAGCTTGGTTTCATCGGTGAAGGTATAAGATATAGCGGACGAAGTAGTGCCGGACGCTTTTACAGTGCCCACTGTGGTGAATGTTTCCTGGTCTTCGGAGCGCTCTATTTCAAAGTTTTCGCTGTCAATTTCATTCAGGGTTTCCCAGTCCAGCACTACGGCTGTCCCGTTATAGCGCCCTTTAAAAACAAGGAATTCAGTGAGTCCATCGTATACCTCCAGGTAGCGCTCCTTGATCTCGGCACCGGACAAGGCTCTGCCAAACAGCTTCACTTCATCCAGGTCGCCTTCGTAATGATAGCCCTTGCCGCTGGTCAGGTAGCCTATGTTCACGGGCGTGCGGCTGGCAAAATCGTTGCTGAACACATGGCTGCCTTCAGCTACTTTCTCTCCGTCTACGTAAAGTATGCTCGCGCCGGAACTACCATTCCGCACGGCAACTACCTGGTGCCACCTGCCGTTGTTCAGTTGCGGACCTCCATTTCCAACATATAGCCCTTCGTACCCTAGATCCAATAACTGGAAGGCGGCTTTGCCGGTGTTGTCTACGCCCACCCACCAATGCACGGGCGAATCCTTGGCACTGCGGCCAATGAATACCCGGTTACCTGCTGTACTGGCTTCTGTGCGCATCCAGAGTTCAATGGTAAAGCTTTCATCGGCCTGCCAGTTAAAGTTAGGGCTTCCCTCCACATCCAGGCCGTCGTCTGTGCCATCAAAATGCTGTCCTCCACTCACAGCTCCTTTTATAGGAGTGGGCTTCATGCTTTCTACTGCCGCCGCATCGTAAGGGGTATAAAAATCCTTGTAGCGGGTGCCCGACGTTTCCTGCAGCATCCAGTGGTGCACCATACCTGCTTTTTCGTCTGTGCCTGTTTTAACTTCTATTTTGAAGCTTTGCTCGTTCTCTCCCTGGCTGTTGGCAGCCTTCACTTTTACTTCAAAATTGCCGGCCGCCGCAGGCACCCAGCGCAGGGCACCTGTTTCCGCCTGGATGGTCATCCCCTGCGGACCAGACACCAGTGTAAAAGTTGGTTTGGGTTTACCGGTAGCCTTCACATCATACGCATACTCCTGCCCCGACACGCCATAGGTGACAGGTTCAGAGGTAATGGTAGGGGCCACAGATGCAGGACCACAGTAGTTACCTGCCCCTTTGTTATAGCGGGAACGCATTTCCGTTTCGGTCAGATCACGGCTGTAGATCATCACCTCATCCAATGTTCCGTTGAACCGGTACAGGTTGTCCATGTTCAGGTAGCCGATATTTACCGGGCTGACCGTTTCGAAGTTATCCGAATAATTATACTCAAAGTCTGCGATGGTATAGCCGTCCACGTATACCTTGTTGCGGCGGAGCCTGCCATCCCGTACAACAGCAACATGGTGCCATTTGCCATCATTGAGTTTCACACCGTTCCCTCCGATCCGCATGCCTGTACGCAGCCGGTCATACATGTCGAACACGGCATACCCTTCAGGGCTAACACCCAGCCACCAGACCATCTCCGAATCTGTCGCATTGCGCCCGATGAGTACCTGGTTGGTTGAACCGGTGCCTGCCACGTGTACCCACATCTCGATGGTAAAGCTACTGTTGGGGCCCCATTGAAAATTTTCTATCTCATTGAAATCAAGGCCTGTAGAGGAGCCGTTAAAACGCTGCCCCCCCGCAAAAAGGCTTCCAGCCGACGCAGGACAACCGGCGCAGGTAGCGCTGGTACCTGTCACATAATCTAGGTAATTTCCCGACTCCTTTTCGTCGAAGCCAAAGTAATGCGCCAGCCCAGGAAGGCAGCTCAGTTCGGTAGCCGCACCCGTTTCCTGCGGTGCCAGCGTACGTGCAGTACCCGCCGCAGCTGCGGTCGCAAGCAGCAGGAACACCAGAAGAGCGTATAGGGCTCTGGCTGAGGCACCAAAGCTGGTTCTCACCATGAAACTTGCAGGACTGGTATGGGGATAGAGCTTCTGTATGATAGAACCATGCATGCCTCTTCGGGAGGATGATTGGTTGAGGTAGCACTCTGTCATATGTATCACTATATTACTGTAACGCTATGTCTTTGAAGAGTTTAACAACACACGCTAATTGTATTTTCACAAGTACGGGATGGCAACAAGGGTGCTAGCGGAGGCCGGACTTACCCCCTCTTCTGTGCTTGACCTGTACGTGGAGTATTAGATTGTCGTTGTATAAGAATCCAATAATATTACGCTATTCGAATGGAGAGGTTTATCAGAAACGGGGTAGCAACGGCAATAATCGGCCTGTGGGTAGCCTGGGGGTATATAACGGATAAATCCAATAAAATTATTCATGAATTTTAGTGCAATAGTTATAGGCGCACATACCTATACCTACTGCACCAGCACCTTTTGCCGGCTCACTTTCCCCGCTGCTCTTACCTGTACGATATAAACACCTGCTGTAAGAGGCACTGGAAAAGCGAGCGTTTCTCTTAGTTGGCCAACTGAATTGACGGAAGCCGGGTGCACGTATACCTCCTCACCCATTGTATTAAGAACAGTCACCTCTGCCGGCCCTTCAGCCAGCCCGGACATGTGTACCAGCATAGTCTCTCCGGCCGATGGATTGGGGTATACCGCATTTGTCCCGGAAAGTATGCGCTGGACAGCTACTACCTTGGAGTGGCTGAAGGTACCGTCCACATCTACCTGCCGGAGGCGGTAATAAAGTATACCTGCCGGAGCCGCAAGGTCTGTAAACCTGTAAGACTGCGAAACGGAGGTAGTTCCCATCCCCTTCAGGTTGCCTATTTTCCGAAACGCTCCCCCTGCTTCCATACGCTCGATCTCAAAATGGCTGTTATCCTGTTCTGAAGCTGTTTCCCAGCGCAGTAACACACCCTGTTCTGATCCGCTGGCGCTGAAGGACACTAACTCTACCGGGAGAGGATTTATTTCCAGCAGCTCACTTAATCCGTTCAGCCATACCGAGGCCATTTTATTGTAGCCGCTCTGTGAGGGGTGCAGGTTGTCATTCATGTCTCCCCCTTCGCTTGCATAGCGGTAATTTATGCCGGCTCCGTTTTCCATATCTACCAGCACAATCCGGTCGCCCTGCCCCATTCTTTCACGGGCCATTGCTTCCACTTGATCATTGTAGGTAGTTGTAAAAGCTTTCTCCTTACCATTTACTGAGTTTTCAACCCGTTGTATGATTCTTGCCAGCACAACTGTTACTTCCCGGCCATGCTCATTTTCGTATTTATCAATCAGATTCAATATCCTGGTTACATCGCCCACACCGGAAGGATCAACCCAGTTAGTGCCAATATGAAGCAGAATAATATCCGGGTGGTAGTCATTCAGGTAAGGCCCATTGGCGTATATGCGCTTAGCAGATTCAGGACAGCCGGTAGTACAGTACCAGTAGTGCCAGCCTTTATCCAGGATATCTGCCAGGTCTTCATCCCGGATACCGGGAAAACCTCCATTTTCAGGATCCTCGAATTGATTCTGGCCTGCTACCTCACTTCCTACAAAATTAAATTTTACTGCCTGAAGCGTCAGCAACCGGTGGAGTTCTTTCCTATAGGCGATTCTATCCCCATCAGGCCGGGTATCATTACTTCTAGTGCCATGCGTATTGGAATCACCCAAAGGCATGATTTGGTAGGTATAGGTACTTGCGTGGGTTGTAGCAGTAGCTACAGCACTGTATTCCGACGAATTCTCATTTACATCCAGGCTTTTTACCCGGTAGGATACTTCCTGGACATAGGCCAGTCCTGTATGGCGGAATGCAGTCATTGGCACCGCGACGTTTGCGAGTAATTTGAATTCACTGCTGCCACTGGTCCTGTACTCTATAACATAGCTTATCGCACCTGATACCGGCTGCCATTTTATACGGATGGCCTTATGCAGGGAGGGCATTGCTTTCACTTCAGGAGCAGCCAATACAACCCCTGTTACTCGGGCATACGATGGGAAAGCGGGGGAAACCAGAATGGCCAGGAGGCAGAGAAAACGGACAAGAAAGGGTATTTTAAGCTTATGATAATGAAGCATCTAACTGAACCGTTATATAGAAATGTAAATATGTACAACGGTAAAAGACCAGGAAGGTTCTACTTGATAAATTGCCGCATGGCTGTAAATAATCCAAACCAGCTAATGTCCAAAAGCAGCTGTTGCTGACTGTTTCGTATAGAAATCCGCATTAAAAATTTAGATGTCTATATTCTTTCGAAAAAATATATACAAAAATTCAAAACCTTTTGTCATAACATCTATATAATAGAAGAAATTTAATATAGGCCCAAAGCTCTCAGGTGACACGCATGAAGGAGGTTGTATTTTCGGCGGATCATGGCAGGTAAACAACATCTCTTATACCCTTAACAATGTGTAAATATGTTATTTAACTCTGCTGAATTTTTTATATTCTTCCCGGTAGTAGTTACACTTTACTTTTTAACTCCCTTTAACCGACGGTGGCTTATCCTGCTGCTGGCCAGTTACTACTTCTATATGTCCTGGAAGCCGGCCTACGCTGTGATCCTGGTTATCTCTACCCTGATAGATTATGTAACCAGCAGACAGATGGGCCGCTATTCTGTCGAGGAAAAGGATAAGCGTCGGCCGTGGCTATACCTGAGCCTCTTTTCCAACCTGGGCATCCTGCTGCTTTTCAAGTATTACAACTTCTTTAACGAAAGCGCCCGCGACATTGCCCTTGCACTCGATGTACCCTATGCCATGCCAGCCTTTGAGTTGTTGCTGCCCATGGGTATCTCTTTCTATACCTTCCAGACGATGAGCTATACGATCGATGTGTACCAGGGGCGCATTAAACCAGAACCTCACCTGGGCATTTTCGCTTTATTCGTCACGTTTTTCCCACAGTTGGTAGCAGGGCCTATTGAGCGGGCCGGCAACCTGCTGGGTCAACTGCGCCGGAAGCACGATTTCAGTTATGACCGGGTAGTGGCCGGTCTCCGACGCATGGGCTGGGGGTTCTTCAAAAAGATCGTCATTGCCGATAACCTGGCCCTGATGGTCAACCAGGTATACAACAACCCAACCGAATACGAAGGCATATCCCTCATCATCGCCACCATCTTCTTTGCCTTTCAGATTTACTGCGACTTCTCAGGTTACTCCGATATTGCCATAGGCGCTTCACAGGTGATGGGCTTCCGGCTGATGGAAAACTTCCGCAGCCCTTACTTTGCCAAAACGATCCCGGAATTCTGGAGCCGCTGGCACATTTCCCTTTCTACCTGGTTCCGCGACTACCTCTACATACCGCTGGGCGGCAACCGGGTTGTCAAGTGGCGCTGGTACTACAACTTGTTCATTGTGTTCCTGCTAAGCGGGTTCTGGCACGGCGCCAGCTGGACATTCGTCGTATGGGGCGCCCTGCATGGCATTTATCAGATCTTTGGCCTGATGACCAGGGACAAACGCAATGCACTGGTACACAGAATAGGCCTTACCGCTCATCCGCATTTCTACAAGGGAGTGCAGGTACTGACTGTGTTCTTCCTGGTATGCTTTTCCTGGATATTTTTCAGAGCGAATTCCATCGGGGATGC
>NZ_JSYF01000275.1:0-1595 GCF_054824225.1 Pontibacter sp. HJ8 | reverse complement strand
GCTGCTGAGTGAAAGTATACTTGCCCAGTCTCTTACCCTGGACAAGCCCGTAGAGAAATCACTTCAAAAGATCAGGGCCAAAGACATCAGGTCCCATGTGAAGTACCTGGCCGATGACCGCCTCCTGGGCCGCCAGCCCGGCACGCCGGGCTACCAGATGGCCGTGGACTACGTAGTGGACCACTATCAGAAAGCAGGGGTTGAACCAGCCGGGGAGAACAATACCTACCTGCAGCTGGTACGCTTGCGCCGCTCCTTCACCGGAAACGATGCCGCCCTTTCTACCAAAGATGCCGAAGGAAATGAAGTACAGCTGACCTACGGAAAAGACTTTTCGATCTACCCGCATGCCGAAGAGCAGCAGGTGCGTATAGAAGCGCCCCTGGTATTTGCAGGCTACGGCATCAGCGCTCCCGACCTGGGCTACGACGACTATGCAGGTATAGACGTGACCGGCAAAATCGTGGTGGTGCTCCGCGGAGCCCCAGCCAGCTTCCCTTCTACCGTATCGGCCTACAGCCGCGACATGATGACGGTGCTGCAGACGGCCGCTGACAAAGGCGCCATCGGCGTGATCGTAGCCTCCGTCAATCCCAAAGCGGGGGTTGCCAACCTGCAGCGCGGCACCTACAGTGTGATGGATGCCAACGGCAAAGTAGCTGTCTCCCGGAACTACGTATCGGATAAGATCCGCGTGCTGGCCACTATCAACGCCAAAACATTCCGCGACCTGTTGCAGGGCGCTCAGCTGGACACGACCAACCTCGTAGCCGGACTGAACCAGGGCAAAACAGCCTCTGCCCCGCTTAGCCATACCTTGCGCGCCAGCTATACCTCCACCTACCAGGACTTCGAAAGCCACAACGTAGTGGGCAAAATCACCGGCTCTGATCCGCAGCTGAAAGCAGAATATGTGGTGCACAGCGCCCACCTCGACCACGTAGGCGTGGGCAGGTCGGTAAACGGGGACTCCATCTACAACGGCGCCCACGACAATGCTTCGGGCGTTGGCAGCGTGCTCGAAATTGCCCGTACCTACGCCAGGCTACCCGAGAAACCGAAACGCTCCGTGCTGTTTGTGATGGTGACGGCCGAAGAAATGGGCCTGCTGGGTTCGGCCTACTTTGCCCGCTTCCCGACGGTGCCGGTGCAAAGCATCGTAGCGGACATCAACACCGATATGCCCACCATCATCGCCCCGCTCCTTTCGGTAGTAGGGCTGGGCGCCAACCACTCTACCCTGGAAAAGGAAGTGGCAGCCGCGGCGCAGTACCTTGGGCTGACCGTGGAAGAAGATCCGGAGCCAGACCAGATGCGCTTTATACGCAGTGACCAGTACAGTTTTGTGACTCAGGGTATACCTGCGCTGCACATCAAGTATGGCAACAAGACCCGCGACGGGCAGAACAACCTCAACAAGAAGGTAGAAGCTTGGCGGGCGATCCATTACCATAAGCCGCAGGATGAGTTCAACGATACCTTCGACTTTGACGCCGGCAAAAAGTACGCGCAGCTCAACTTCCTCATCAGCTACCAGGTAGCCAACAAAACAGAAAGACCGGCCTGGAAGCCAGGAGACTTCTTCGGAACCCGGT